>PIVZ01000224.1 GCA_003354045.1 bacterium | reverse complement strand
GTATGGCTGTTTGCGAACTTCGACCGGCAGATGGCCGGCATGCAGTTCATGGTGCGCCATCCGTGGATAGAATCCTTCAACATCCAGTACCTCATGGTCGTGGACGCCCTTTCCGTGACCATGATCCTGCTTACAGCGCTGCTTTGCCCGTTGTGCATCCTGGCCTCGTGGAACATCGAGCGCGGTGTCAAGGGCTACTTCGCTCTCTTCCTGTTGCTGGATGCCGGGATGATGGGCGTATTCTGTGCCCTCGACTTCTTCCTGTTCTTCGTCTTCTGGGAGGTGATGCTGCTGCCGATGTATTTCCTCATCGGCATCTGGGGCGGCGCGCGGCGCGAGTACGCCGCCATCAAGTTTTTCCTCTACACGCTGATCGGCTCGGTGTTGATGTTGATCGCGATGCTGGCGCTGTACTTCACCAACGAGCCACATACCTTCGACATGCTGGTGCTGATGGAGAAGGCGCCCACCTATACGCGGGCCTTCCAGGCGTGGGCGTGGGTGGCTCTCTTCATAGGTTTCGCCATCAAGATCCCGGCGTTTCCCTTCCACACCTGGTTGCCCGATGCCCACGTGGAGGCGCCCACGGCGATTTCCGTCATCCTGGCCGGAGTGCTGCTGAAGATGGGCACCTACGGCATCCTGCGCATATGCTATCCGATCTTCCCGCTGGCCACACAGGATTTCGCCTTCTGGGCCCTTGCCGCGCTCGGCACCTGGAACATCGTCTACGGGGCGCTTTGTGCGATGGCCCAGGACGACATGAAGAAGCTGGTGGCCTATTCGAGCATTTCGCACATGGGCTACGTGATGCTCGGGATGGCCACGCTGACGGCGGCAGGGATTAACGGCGCCGTCCTTCAGATGTTCAACCACGGCACCATCACCGCCATGCTCTTCCTCATCGTCGGCGTGGTCTACGACCGCGCCCATCACCGCAACATCGACGGCTTCGGCGGGCTGGCCTCGGTGATGCCGATCTATACGGGGATAATGACGGTGGCCTTCTTCGCCGCCCTCGGTCTGCCGGGGCTGTCGGCCTTCATCTCCGAAATCCTGGTACTGCTCGGCGCCTGGCAGTACAGTCCGCCGCTCGCCATCGTGGCGGCCTCGGCGGTGGTACTCACGGCCGGCTACATGCTGTGGATGTTGCAGCGCGTGTGGCTCGGGCCGGTAAACGAGAAGTACTCTGACATGGCCGACGTGTCGGGCCGTGAAATGCTCACCCTGATCCCGCTGGCGGTCATCGTCGTTGTCCTTGGCGTCTACCCGCACGCGATTCTCGATCTCATCAACCCGACGCTGCTCGCGCTAAACGACACTGTGGCCGGTGCGACTCCGCTGGTGACCGAGACCGTCGTGGGGATGCCGTAGGCGAATCGGATGAACCTGGGAAGCATCGAGAGCCTGGCCTACTCCTACCCCGAGGGCATACTTGCCATCGCGGCCATAGCGGTGCTCGTCCTCGAGCTCCTCGTGCGCGACAAAACCATCCTAGGGCCGCTTGCCCTGGTGGCGGTGGCGGCGTCCTGCTACGCCGCGGGCGGCTTGGCCGACGGCCAGCAGGGCTGGCTGTTCAACCGCATGGTCGCCCTCGACTCCTTCGCGGTCTTCTTCAAGATCATCCTCGGGCTGGCGGCCTTCGGTGCCGTGTGGATGACGATGGGCTCGCGCGAGCTCGAAGACGAGCATCCGGGCGAGTACTACTGCATCCTGTTGGCCTGCACGCTCGGCATGTTCTACATGGCTGCGGCCACCAATTTGCTGATGGCCTATCTGGCCCTGGAGTTCGTAAGCCAGACCTCTTACATCCTCTCGGGCTTTCTGCGGCGAAGCCGCCGCGGCAGCGAGGCGGCGCTAAAGTACCTCATATACGGCGGCGTGGCCTCGGGCGCGATGGTCTACGGCATGAGCCTGCTCTTCGGTCTCACCGGTTCGCTCGACTATCAGACCATTGGCGCCACGCTGGCCGCGGGCCAAAGCAA
This sequence comes from bacterium, assembly GCA_003354045.1. GTDB lineage: Bacteria > Desulfobacterota > Binatia > UBA1149 > CAITLU01 > PIVZ01. The sequence goes on along the minus strand of PIVZ01000224.1, from coordinate 5,447 downwards.
CGGCGCCGTGATCTTCATCGCCCTGGTGCTGGTGCTTGCCGGCTTCGGCTACAAGATCGCGATGGTGCCCTTCCACATGTGGAGCCCGGATGTCTACCAGGGGGCGCCGCTGCCGATAACGGCCTACCTGTCGGTCGGCTCGAAGGCCGCAGGGTTCGCCATGCTGGTGCGTTTCTTCTACTCGGGCCTGTCTTCGGCCGTGGGGGACGGCACCTGGACGACGATCGAGGGCGTGGACTGGCGCAGCCTGATGGTGGTGGCCGCGATGGTCACGATGACGCTGGGCAACCTCACGGCCCTACGCCAGGACAACATCAAGCGACTGCTGGCCTACTCGTCGATAGCCCATGCCGGTTACATCCTGATGGGCTTCGTGGCGCTCTCTGACGACGGGCTGAGCGCCGTTCTCTTCTACCTGGTCGTCTATTATTTGATGAATTTGGGTGCCTTCGCCGTCTTGATGATGGTGCTCAACAACTCCGGCTCAGAAGACATCAGCGCTTTCCGCGGTCTGGCCTGGCGCGGCGGCGCGCTGCCGGCCGCAGCGATGCTGGTTTTCCTGTTCTCGCTGGCCGGTCTTCCCCCCTTCGCCGGCTTCATCGGCAAGATGTACCTGTTCGCGGCCGTGATTCAGCAGAAGATGTGGATGCTCGCCCTGGTGGCCGCCGTAAACAGCGTGATCGCGCTCTACTATTACGCGCGCATTATACGGGCCATGTATCTGGACCATCCCGCCGAAGGCGACCCGGTAATGACGATCGACCCGCATAACTCCTGTCTGGTAGGCGCGCTGGTGGTGGCCACCGTCGTCTTCGGCATCTATTGGGCGCCGGTGGTCGACGTCGTAGACCGATCCCTGGTATTCTTTAGCGGCTAGACGGGTCGCCGTCTCAGGCCGAACGTTAGCTTGGAGGATGATGATGATGTCGAAAAGGCTGGGCCGTACCCTGACTGCCGCTCTGCTCGTCTCGCTCACGGCGTGGGGGTGTGGACCCAACGGCGACAACGAGGTGATAGCCTTCCTTCTCGATGGCTCGGCGGAGGATCTCCTGGAGCTCGAGTTCGTCGTCACCTACGGTGGCGGCGACTTCGTCGGCGCCAACGGTCGTTGCGAGGCCGGGGCCGGTATTATGGATGCACAAGCGGCGCTCCTTGCGGAGCCCGGCGTTCAAATGGTGAAGGTGCAGCCTGCCGCGCGCGCTGTCAGCACCACGAGCACGTCGACCTCTGCCGCGTCATCGAGCACCTCGTCTACATCTACCCTGGCTCCGGCGGCCACTACGACGACCACGGTGGCCGCCTGTGGCGACAGTGTTCTGCAAACCGGCGAGCAGTGTGACGACGGCAACATCGCCGACGGTGACGGCTGCGATCAGGACTGCGAAATAGAGGTTTCGTTCAGCGCGACGATCAACGGTGTGCGAACCCAGCTCACGATCGACATCTCGAGCACGGCCGGCATAACGGCGGGTAGCGCCGTGGCTTTCTGCCGCTTCGATGCCGACTCGAGCGGAAGCGGTACTTTCGATTCGCAGACGACGAGCTGCACTCTCGAGGACGGCACTGCCTGTGAGACGCCCTCGACCCAAGGCAAGGTCGGCGTAACGACCACCACGACGACTACGACGACCACCACGACCACAACATCGACCAGCTCGACGACCTCATCGACGATCTAGAGGCCCGGCCGCCCGGTCTTGTCGGCGGGGTCCACCGCGGTCTTTGCCATTGACGTCTCGGCTGACAATTTTGGCCTCGGCGGAGGCCGACGTGAGAAAGAATAGCGCTGGCGAGGTTTGATCGGCCTGCGGGGCCCCCCCTGCGGGCCGACTTCCGGGCGAGCGGATTGTCAGCCCGAACGGGCAGTTTCTGACGGATACTCGACAGCGGGGGGGGGCTTGCGGATAGGGCAATCAAGCTGGCACCCGGATCTACTGCCAGCGTCTGATAACGCGCTATATGTAAGACAAGGAGCGACCGCCGGGTACCTGATGAATCCCTGGCGCCTACGGTGGCGCGATGATCCGGGCAGTGGGGCCGGGGAATCACGACGGGGATGTGACGGACGACATCATCGTGACCAGCGATGTCGATATCTTTACGGCGGGAACTTACTCGGGCCTCTATGAAGTGACGGATAGTTCGGGCAACTATGCCTCCGCGACAAGGACGGTCGAAATCTATCCCCCCGGTTGCCCGCTCTTGCATCTCCTTGACATACACCGCGCCGCTGTGCGAATTTAATACCCGTTAATCTTCGATGCAGTATCCCACGACCCCCCCGTGGAACAGGCGGCCCCGCGTCGTTCGGAGCAATCCATCCGTCCCGGGCCTTTGTCCCCCGGGTGGCCTATTAGGAGATGTTTGACCATGCTCAGCCGTCATTCCTTTGAAGCTCCCCGTTTTCCCCATTTCCTTTTACTCATTATCGTCGGTCTCGCCTTCCAGTCGTCACCCGCGTACGCTCTCAAATGCTCTGCAGCCAACCACACTGGCGTCAGTAACCTGGCTTTGGCCGCCACGTTCCCGACGACGGCCCATACGGGTTGCACTGTCGGTGTTCCCATGGGCGCCGCTGTTTCGTGTGTCCGCTTAACCATGGAAGTTACTTACAGTTATGAGAACAAGTTTCTGGCGGGTTGGAATTCGACCAATGCCCGTCTCCTGGATGCGACAGGTGGCTGCTCTTTCATGTGCACGTCAGGCGACTGTTTTGTCGGCAACGACGGTTTACCCGTCGAACTACTCAGGTTCGGCGTAGAGTAGAACTGGTCGACCCGGTCGATATTGATCAGATCATACTTGTGGGGCCAAGATAGAACGTATCAGCGAGGCCGAGCCCTCAGCTGCCAGTTGTCCATAGTATCAGTGGATCGCGTCGCGGTGGGGGCCTCTCCAGACTCGCCGGGGCGCGCTCGCACGCGGGCGCGCCCCGGTCCATCGGTCAGTTGCAGTCGGAGGGGCAGTTGAACGGCGTCTCCCCGTTGCCGGTGTCACAACCCAGGTCGTCGTTGCAAGGGGTGCACATGACCCACGGGATCGCTCCCTTCGCCTTGCTGAACCCCATGTTCCAGTTCTTTACCGTGGTCTCGGGATCACGGCAATCGTAGTGGTCGAGACCGTTCCACAGGCACTCGGAGTGCTGGCTGCCGGGCAGGTTCCGGTAGAAGCAGCCGCCGCCGCGGACGTTGTTGCCGGTGGCCGGCTTCGGGTTAGGCCGCGGGCAGGCCTGCAGTAGCCGGCAATAGGCTTTTACGTCCTCGTCGGTGATGCGTCGCGCGAGCTTGACCAGCCCGTGCTCCGCCTCGCAGACGTTGAATGCCTCTCCGGTCTCGGAGTGAAAGCCCTGCCAGTAGATGCTGCGGAAGCCGTCCGTGCACTCCAGCCCGAACTCCTGCACGGTGAACGTGCTTCCAGTCCACGCGGGGCTGTTGATGAGCATCGGCGCGGGCGCCTTTTCGAAGCAGTACAGCCGCAACTGTGATCCGCACGCCACCGTTCGGTTGTTCGTCCAGCGCGTGTCCGATTCGTACATCCGTCCCACCGTGGCCGAGCCGCCGCCGGTCCAGTCGTTGCAGTTGACCCCGCTGCCGGTCCCATCCGGGTTGGTGCCGGTGTAGGCCTCGGCCGGCGAGCCCGCGTCCAGGCCCAGCTCGTTGATGAAGGGGCCGTTGCCGTCGCCCGGCCCGACCGTTCCATCGGTCAGGTCATCCTTGTTGCGTGCGATCAGACGCCCGGTGAGATCTCTGTACTCCGCGTCGGGGATGCGGTCGCGAGCGTCGGTCGTGCTGTCGGAGAGCCACGCGGCCCAGCTCCCACCCAGCGTCGCATCGTCGGCGAAGGTCTGGCAGATCGCGTCGGCGCCGCTCAGCCCGCCGAAGGTGCCAAAGCCCGGCGCCTTCAGAGAGGTGACGAAGACCCGTAGCGAAGGAAGCGCGACGGGCTCGGTCCGGGTGAGCGCGATGTCGCCGCTGCCGCACGAGATCTGCGTAAACGTGGCGCCGCCGCTCGAGTAGTACAGATCGGCGGTGGTCCCGCCCGGTCCGTTGAAGACCGTGAACTCGAAGGCGTAGCTGCCCGTGGCCAGCGCGATCGGCCCGGCGTCGTTACTGACGTCATCGGTCACACGGTCGTCGAGAATGATCGCGTTCTCGACTATCGCCTCGACGGTGTCGTCGAAGTCGCCGTCGCGATCCAGGTCGATCCGCAATCGGGCACCGTCGTTGCTGACCGAACGGAAGTGGTAGTCGCCGTTGGACGCGATATCGAGAAAGCCCGTCACGACGGCGACGTTGTTCGACCTGCCGATTTGAGCGCCGCCGGGCAGTATGCGGCGGTCGTCGACGTCGATGACGGTGATCTCGACCGTCTGCACCACGTTGCCGGGATCGATGAGCGCGTCTGCCTCCGCGAAGCTCGTCACGGCGCTGCCGTCAGCGTACTCGGTCATCGTTGCGAAGCACGTGGTGCACGAGTTGCAGCCGTCGCCGTCGAACGCATTGCCGTCGTCGCACTCCTCGTCGAGGCTGAGGTCGACCACTCCGTCACCGCAGCGCGGGAGCGTGCAGTCGGTTCGGCACGCGTCCGGCTCTTCGTCGGAGTTAGCCGGTCCGTCGTCACACTTTTCGATGCCCTCGGCCGTGGCGTCGCCGCATTCGGAGATGACGAGTTCCAGAGGGATCTCGCCGATGTCGGTGTTGGTTGCGCCGGGCACCGCGATGACGACCTCGGACATCCCTTCCAGGATGGCATTCGCCGTCGTCACCGACTTCGTCGCGGTGGCTTTCAGCGTCACCGACCCGCCGCGACACACCGTCGACGAATTGAACACGGGCGGGAACTCGAAGTTGCTCGTTGGGTCAATGGAGGCGAACGAGCGCGTCGTTTCTCCCTGCAAAAAGACGTCGGCGCCCTCGATGAGGTCGCCGTTGAGCGTCACGAAGCCGAACACGGCCGTCGAGACCGGGTCGCAGTTGCGCCCGTGCCAGACGAACTCGCACAGCACGTCGGTGGCGATGATCTCGGTGGCGCCGGGCTGCACAGTGCCGGTGCCTAGCAGTCCCCAGTCCCCGATCGCGTGGTCGAATCCGTAGATCTCGACTATCTCGCCCGCCGACACGCCGGGAATACCGCCTGGATTGGACCAGCTCAGACTGGCGCACGGACCGGTCACCGTCGTCCCTCCCGGATGCGAGCCCACCAGTTCGGGACTCGCGAACGTCCCGCTGAAGGCCATCGGCTCGACGACGGTCAGAACCTCGGAGACGAACACCAGTTGCGGCGAGGTAAAGCCCTCCGGGAAGGTGACGGCGGAGGCTGGCGACGTCTCGGTACGCGCCGAGCTGGGAGGACAAGAGCTGGTCATCGACGGCACCACCGCGCCGACCGGTCCCAACGGCGGCCTGTACCCCCGACTGCGGCATCACGTCGACGTCGCACCGGGCACC
>PIVZ01000223.1 GCA_003354045.1 bacterium | reverse complement strand
TGTAGAGAACCAGTTCGCTCTGGGTCATCTTCCGATGCTTCTGAACAAGAGCCCGAAAGACGTCTTGGTGATCGGCACCGGTAGCGGAATGACCTTGGGCGCCACGTCGGTCTACCCGAGCGTAGAGAGCATCACCTTGGTCGAGATCGAGCCGAAGGTGATCGAGGTCGCGAGAACGTTCGGTGAGTATAATCATCGAGTCCTCGACGATCCTCGGCTGAAGATCGTGTTCAACGACGGGCGCAACTATCTCATGACGTCGAAGCGCAAGTACGATGTGATCACGGCCGATCCGATTCACCCGTGGTTCAGAGGGGCCGGATACCTCTATACTGCTGAGTACTTCGCTATCGCGGCGAATCATCTGCGGCCCGGCGGCATAGTGTGCCAGTGGTTGCCGCTCTATGACATGAGCGCCGACGACATGCGTTCGACGGTCAGGACTTTCTCCTCCGCCTTCGAGCACGCGATGCTTTGGGTGACTTCCGTCGATGCACAGCTGGTCGGGAGCAATGCCCCTATCGCCATAGATCCGAACGAGTTGGCCAGGAGAATGGCAAATCCGGCCGTGATTGACGATCTGCGACGCGTCGGGATGGCGTCCGTAAAGGGATTGCTGAGCAGCTTCGTCATGGGCGCTGACGGAATGCGTGAGTTCTCCAAAGGCGGTGTCGTCAACACCGACGACAATCTCTTTCTCGAGTTCTCCGCGCCGTTGTCCTTCGGCCGGCCAGAGCACATGCGCTCCAACAGAGCCGAGCTCCTACGCTATCGTGAGGACATAGGTCGGTACCTGGTTCCTGGATCGAGCGTAGATCCGGGCGTCGGATGAACGACGGGGTTCCGTGGGGTAGGCCCGCGTTTCTGGTGGCCGTCTTTCCGTCAACTCGGGCTACGTTGTAAGGATGTGGCGAATCAGACGGGAGGATAACCACCATGATTACCGACAAGGCAGCCGAGCTGGGGTTTGATGAAGAGCGTTTGGCCAACATCGGACGGGTCATCGAACGAGACGTCAGCGAAGAGAAATACGACGGCGCGGCCGTCTGCGTTTCGCGGGGCGGCGAGGTAGCGGGCTTCGGGGCTTTCGGCTACGCCGATCGCGCGGCAGGGCGCGATCTGGTCAAGGACGACGTGTTCCTCTCGTTCTCCGTGGCCAAGCAGCTTACCGTTGCGGTGGTATTGAATCGCGTCGATCGCGGAGATCTTTCACTTACCGGGAAGGTGGCCGACGTGATTCCGGAGTTCGGCTGCCGCGGCAAGGAGAACATAACTCTCTACCAGATGCTCACCCACACCGCCGGTTTGATGTTCGGGACGCCGCCGATCGACCCCATGCAGTTGGGGAATCTCGAAACGGTCGTGGCCGCCACCTGCGCCAGTGTAGTCGAGAGCGTTCCTGGCGAGCAAGTACACTACTCGGCGTTGGTTGCCCATGCCGTGATGGCCGAGATGGTCCGTCGCGTGGAGGGGAGCAAGCGTTCCTTCCGCGAGATCCTCGCCGAAGATCTGTTCGAGCCACTCGGTATGAACGATACCGCACTCGGCAAGCGCCCGGACCTGGCCGAGCGCATGTGTCCGATCGTTGCCCGCGACCGCAGAACGGGACTCTTCGAGCCCGAAATGGTGGAGATGTTGGGAGCGGTCATCGGGGAGGACTCAGAGATCCCAGCCGGCGGATGCCTGACCACGGCCGCCGACATCAACACGTTCGCGAGCATGCTGCGCGCCGGCGGTGCTGCCAACGGAGTGCGCATTCTCTCACCGGCAATCCTCGAGCTGGCCACCTACAACCACACTGGCGACAAGCCGAATCTGATGTGGTCTTACGTGGTGGGGATGAGAGGGTGGGAGATGTTCCCCGCCGCGCTGGGGATCGGCTTCTTCACTCGCGGCGAAGGAGTGTTCCCGTCACCGTTCGGCACCATGGCGAGCCCGCTTACGTTCGGCGGTCTGGGCGCCGGCTCTAACATGTTCTGGGTGGACCCCGAGAGCGACGTCACATGCACGTTCCTCTCCACCGGGCTGATCGAGGAGTCCTACAACGCCGAGCGCCTGCAGAAGATCTCCGACCTGGTGCACGCCTCGCTGGTGATCTGACGGTTTGCCAGCCAAGTCGCCACGCGTCGTGGCAGAGGTGCCGATGGCTTATGCGGGCTATCCCTTCGACATGAACGGATAGCGGTAGTCGGTGGCCGGTGCGTAGGTCTCCTTGATACTGCGCGGGGAGACCCAGCGCTCCAGGTTGAGCCAGGTGCCCGCCTTGTCGTTGGTTCCCGAGGCACGCGAGCCGCCAAACGGCTGCTGGCCCACCACGGCGCCGGTCGGCTTGTCGTTTATGTAGAAGTTGCCGGCCGCGTTGCGCAACGCCTTGGTCGCCCGGACGATGGCGGAACGGTCCTGAGCGAATATCGCTCCCGTCAGAGCATAGGGGCTGGTCGTGTTGCACAGCTCCATGGTCTCCTCGTACTCGTCGTGCGGATACACGTAGACGGTCAGTACCGGGCCGAAGATTTCCTCGCTCATCAGCTTTGACCGCGGGTCCTTGGTCTCCACCACGGTGGGCTGGATGAAGTAGCCCTCGCTATCGTCGTAGGTGCCACCGCAAAGGATATCCAGGTCCGGATCGTCCTTGGCGAAGTCGATGTACTCGGTGATCGTCTTGAAGGCGCTGGCGTCGATCACCGCGTTCATGAAGTTGCCGAAGTCGGTGACATGGCCGACCTTGATCGTCGCGACGGTGTCGAGCATACGCTCCTTGACCTGCGGCCACAGGGTATCGGGGATGTAGGCGCGGCTGGACGCCGAGCACTTCTGACCCTGGTACTCGAACGAGCCGCGCACCAGCCCCGTCACCAGCACGTCCACGTCGGCCGACTCGTGGGCGAAGATGAAATCCTTGCCGCCGGTCTCGCCGACGATACGAGGATAGGAGATGTACTTGCGGATGTCCGAGCCGATGGCCAGCCAGATGGTCGAGAACACGTAGGTGGATCCCGTGAAATGGACGCCGCCGAGATCGGTGTGGTTGAGCACCGGCGGGCCGATGACCGGCCCCGGGCCGGTGACCATGTTGATCACGCCGTCGGGCAAACCGGCCTCCTTGAGGATCTGCATGATGTAGTAGGCCGGCAGCACCGCCGAGGAGGCGGGCTTCCAGACCACGGCGTTGCCCATCACGGCAGGCGACGTGGGCAGATTGCCGGCGATCGATGCGAAGTTGAACGGCGAGATCGCGAATACGAACCCTTCCAGCGGACGGTGCTCCATGTAGTTGAGCACGTGCTCGGTGGAGATCGGCTGGTCGTCGTAGACCTGAGTCATGAAGTAAGGGTTGAAACGCCAGAAATCGATCAGCTCGCAGGCCGAGTCTACCTCGGCCTGGTGGCAGGTCTTGCTCATGTTGAGCATGGTGGCGGCATTGATCGTGTGGCGGTACTTGCCGGCCAGCAGTTCGGCGGCCTTGAGCAGTACGGTGGCCCGCGACGACCAGTCCATCTCACTCCATGCGACCTTCGCCTGGTTGGCGGCGGCGATTGCCATCTCGGCCTCTTTGGCGCTCCCGCGGTGGTAGTGGCCGAGGGGATGGCCGAGGTCGTGGGGTTGCCAGAGCTCGACCAGGTCTCCGGTGGCAACGTCTTTGCCGTCGATTATGCAGGGCACCTCCACCGGGTTGGCCAGCATCCTGTCGAGCTCGGCCTCGAGCTCGCGGCGCTCTGCGCTGCCCAGCTCATAGGCCAGGACCGGCTCGTTCTTCGGCTCGCGGATGTGAAAAAGTCCGTTGAACATTCAACTTCCTCCTGCTGAGAGGCATCTTGAACCACAGGGCCGAGCGTTTCCCAAACGCGGCACAGGGGAGGGCGGGCGCCTCTGAGCATTGGCCGGTTTGTCAGTGCCGGTGCCCGTGTGTAACTTGGCCGGCTCAGGCGGAAGGAGCGGGTCCCATTTCCTTTTCTCGGCGGGGTAACGACGGATGCAGACCTACCTGGTAGTTGGCGGCGCAGGCTATATCGGCTCACACATGGTCAAGGCCCTGCTCGGCAGGGGCCACGAGGTGATCACCCTCGACGATCTCAGTAAGGGACACCGCGAGGCGATAGTCGGCGGCGACGTCATCGAGGGCGACCTGGGCGACCGCGAGCTTCTCGGAAGCCTCTTCAGCAGCCGCCGGGTGGACTGCGTGATGCATTTCGCGGCGTTCAGCCTGGTCGGCGAGTCGGTCGAGCAGCCTCTTGCCTACTACCTCAACAACACCGGGAAAACTGCGAGTCTGCTCCTGGCGATGAAGGAGCACGGTGTGGGCCGCTTCATCTTCTCCTCCACCGCCGCCGTCTACGGTGAGCCCGAGAGCGTGCCGATCATGGAAGGAGCCGCGACCGAGCCGACCAACCCCTACGGCCGCTCGAAGCTCACTGTCGAGAAGGCGCTGGCCGACTGCGAGACAGCACACGGGCTCAGATACGCTACGCTGCGCTACTTCAATGCAGCCGGCGCGGATCCCTCCGGAGCTATCGGCGAGGACCACTCTCCGGAGACCCACCTGATCCCCATCGTGTTGCAGGCAGCCAGTGGAAAGCGCGAGAGCATCGCCATCTTCGGCGACGATTGGGACACGCCTGACGGCACCTGCGTGCGCGATTACGTGCACGTAAACGATCTGGTCGATGCCCACATACTCGCCGCCGAGCACCTGCTCTCCGGCGGCGAGAGCCTCACGTGCAACCTCGGCTGCGAAAATTGCTACTCGGTCAGAGAGATCATAGATATCTCCCGTGAGGTGACCGGACGCGAGATCAAGGCGGTGGTGACGCCGCGGCGTCCCGGCGACCCGGCGCGCCTGGTGGCCTCTTCCGAGAAGATTCGCAATCAGCTCGGCTGGCGCCCGAGCTTCGACGACCCACGCGCGATAATCGAGACCGCGTGGAAGTGGCACAGCGAGCATCCCGAGGGCTATAGTAGCTAGTACATGCGCATCGTCTGGGTATCGCCACATTGCTGGCCCGACTACGTGCTCCGCGAAGACGGCCTGGGGGTCAAATCGCAGGGCGGCCAGACTGTCGTCATGTACCAGTGTACGATCGCTCTGGCCGAAGCCTTTCCCGATCTGTACGTAGACATCTACGCACGCTACGAGGAAGGCGAACAGGTCGAGACCGAGATCCACCCGCGCGTGCGCGTCATCCGCGTGCCGCTCGGCCCGACCGATAGCTACTTCCCCAAGGAGCGCTTCTGGGGTGAGCCCATCGAGGGCTTCGTCGATGAGGTCGAGCGTTATGCAGACGAGCATGACCTCCGCTACGACCTCGTGCACGGCCATTACGCCGACGGCTGGTTCGTCGCCCACCAGCTTTCCAAGAGGTGGGGCGTTCCGTTCCTGTGTGCCACGCACAGCCTCGGCATACGCAAGCGCGACAATGCTCTTCGCATGAACGAGGGCAGCGCCGAAGAGCTGGAAGAGAAGTACAACTTTGCGGTGCGCATCGCCTGCGAGCAGGCCGCCCTCGACGATGCCGACCGCATCTGCCCGCTGACGGTGGAGGAAGGGGATTACATAGTCGAGCACTACGGGGCGGATCCGGCCAAGGTCAGCGTGATCAACAACGGCGTGGTAGTGAGCGAGTTCTACCCGCCGGAGGAGAGCGAGGTCGCAAAGGTTCGCCGCGAGTTGAACCTGGGTCCCGACGACCTGCCAATATTGCTCATAGCCCGGGTCGATCCGCGCAAGGGGCAGCGCGAGCTCATCGAAGCTGCGCCGCTCGTGGTCGAGCGCGTCCGCGAGGCTAGTGGCAAGAACGTCAAGTTCTTGTTCATCGCGTGGGTGGACAGCCCGCTCGCGAACCAACTCGAGCGCCGCGTGGATGAGCTCGGCATCCGCGAGCACGTGATCTACCACCCGCCGGTGCTCAACAGTGAAATCTCCCGTTTCTTCTGGGCGAGCGCGGTCTACTCCCTCTCCTCGAGCTACGACATATTCCCCATCGTCATGCTCGAGGCGATGGCCTCAGGCCTGCCGATGGTTGCCACGAAGAACGGCGGTCCGAGCGAGATAATCAGTCCCGGTGAGGACGGCTATCTGGTCGAGCCAACCGACCGCGAGGAGCTTGCCGACGCGCTGGTAAGCGTGCTTGCCGACGCGGCCGAGCGGCAACGCCTCGGAGAGAACGCCCACCGTAAGGTGGTCGAGCGCTACACCTGGACGCGCATCGCAGAGCGCACCATGGAAGTCTACCGCGAGGTGCTGGGGTAGTCCGGTGGAAGGCGACAAGCTGCTCATCAAGCCGGGCCACACCAGTGTGTCAGAGAAGATCATCGAGGTGATCGGTCCCGACATCGAAAAGTCGGACAAGTACACGATCTCCGTCGGCGCCGAGTCCGGCGCAGGCAAGTCCGAGATCTCCTCCGAGCTGGCCCGTTTGCTCGTCGAGCGTGGCATCGCGGCCGGCATCTTGCAGATGGACGACTACTTCATCTTCCCGGCCAGGACGACCCACGAGATGCGCACCCGCAACGTCGAGCAGGTGGGAATGTACGAGGCCAAGCTCGACTTTCTCGAGTGCAACCTGCGTTCCTTCAAGCGCGGCGAGAAGGACATCTACAAGCCGCTCTCGATATATCAGGAAGACCGTCTGACGACCGAGGTGATGGAGGTGGGGCACCTACGGGTGCTCATTGCCGACGGCACCTACACCACCGCGCTCGATTTCATCGATTGCCACGTCTTCATCGACCGCGACTACAACGACTCACGCGCCGACCGCGAGAAGCGCGCCCGCGACATTCTCGACGAGCTCATGGAAGACATCCTTGCACGCGAGCACCGCATAGTCGGCGAGCACAAGAAACTGGCCGACATCATAGTGAAAAAAGACTTCAGCGGCATCGAAGTCGCCGGCAAGACGGGATAAGCGGCCCGTCTCCGCCGCTCACCTTTCCGGCGTCCACCGTCCGCTGCCCGCTGCCCGGAGACGGTTCTGGGCGGGGCCCCCGACGCCTCCCGAGCGTGCGTATTGCACCTCTCGCGCGGGGCCCCGCGCGGCTTGCCGGCACCCGCGTGCGGGGCATGTGATAGCTCGGTCGCTCCTGTATGCTGGCCTGGCTGTCAGAAAGCGTCGGCACCGAAAGCCGAGTTAAAACAATCTAGTAGGCGTGTTGTCTAAGGTGGCTCATTGATACATGCAGCCCGCCGATTCAGCAGGGAGAACACCATGGCAAAGCTTTGTGAAGATAGAGTCGTAATCGTTACCGGAGCGGCCCGCGGCATAGGCCGGGAGTATGCGCTGATGCTGGCCGAGCACGGGGCCAAGGTCGTCGTCAACGACTTCGGTGGGGCCCGAGACGGGACTGGCGGAGCGGTGGGGCCCGCGGGAGAGCTCGTCGAGGAGCTAAAGGCGGCCGGCGGCGAGGCCGTGGCCAACGCCTGGGACGTCAGTGACTT
>PIVZ01000222.1 GCA_003354045.1 bacterium | reverse complement strand
TGGGAAGCAAGTGCCACTGGTAAAATTACGTTTTTTTCTTTGCCACTCTATGAACGGGAAAGGAGTTTTCTAATGTGATTACGGGCACCATTTTCCAGGGTGACGACGCAAATCTATACGAGTCAAGTCGCTACGAAAAATCTAGTTCAGTCTACGGAACTGAGGGGATGCGCGCTAGAATTAATAAGAATCGGTATTAAAAGCTCCCGCCTTTCCTCAGGCCTTGACCGTGAATTACACGCTGTGATTGGCAAAAATCCCATCCTGAATGATGAGCATGATAAGGATTGATAACAGCACAGCAATACTGAATCGCTACAAAGAGAAGTAGACGAACTACGGCGTCCAATACAAACGGTTGAGCAAGCAGTATCGACGGAAAACGTCGTTACCATGCCTCCAGCAGATCGACTTTGCAGACGAACTGTCCAGCAACAAACAGCCCAGGGCTTCAGGAACTTCAAGGAAATTGCATCAACCTTGAAGTCCCCCATTTTCGGCCACTTGCTTGGGTGCAATGTGCGCCGCAACATGCCACTTGCTTGGGCCGCCGGAATTCGCTGTACCGCTACACCGACAATGTGAATATGGCGGCAACGAAGCCGTCGAGAGCGAGATGGATTTTCTGGTGTTTATTACAAACACTTCTCCGATTTTGTGTCCCATACAAAACCCTTGCCCAATTTCGCATCATAATTCGCAGCGCAATCACCCACCCACCAAAGGCTATTCGGCTTCGTGTGGTCAGGGCTCTGATCAGGACCACCTGGTTCCGCTCGCTTGAGGTGTTCCCCGACGAACGCAGTCAACTTCTCCCTGTACTCCATCCAGCCGATAGAGCCGGGGCTGTCGCACTTCGAGGCCTTCGGCTTCGAGGCGCCCGCCTGCGACGTCGAGACTCTGCGCGAGCGCCACCGCGAGCTCAGCCGCAGGATTCACCCGGACCTTTTCATGACGCGCTCGCAGGAGGAGCGGCGGGTGAGCTTGATCGACGTCTCGGCAGTAAACGACGCCTACCGTTGTCTCGAGGATGCCATGGCGAGGGCTCGCTACTGGCTCGAGATCGCCGGTAATCCTCTCGGCAAGAACAACAATCGCGTGGACCCGGCCCTGGCTGCCGAGATCTTCGAGATCCAGGAGCTGGCCGCCGAGCTGCGGGCCGCGCGCGATGCCGGCGGCGCCGAGGCAGCAGAGTTGGTGAGCCGGCTCGAAGGCCTTCGCGGTGAACTCCAGGATCGCGTGCAGGGTGAGCTCGGGCGTGCCGAGCAAATGATGGACGAGTGGCCGCACGATCCCGAGGCGCGACGAGAGGCGCTTGCGGCCCTCAAAGAGACCGTCTCGACGGCATCGTACCTCAAGACGACAGTGCGCGACGTTCGCGCGGCATTGGATGATACATGGCGAGAATCTGTGGCATAGACCTGGGCACCACCAATAGCCTGATCGGCATCTTCGAGGACGGTAAGCCGCGGCTGATTCGCGACTCGGAGGGCAGCGCGATCGTGCCTTCACAGGTGACGCTGGACGACGGTAAGACCGTGATCCGCTCGGTGAAGCGATTCATGGGGCGGGGCCCCGGCGACATCACCGAGGAGCAGCGGGCGCGCTACCGCTTCGACGACGATCCCGATTCCAAGGTCGTGCGCTTTCGGGCAGGCACACGCAGCTATAGCGCCCCGGAGATATCGGCGAGGATTCTCAAGCAGCTAAAGCAGAGCATGGACGCCGATCTCGGCGAGCCCATAAACCACGCCGTCATCACGGTACCTGCCTACTTCAACGACGCTCAGCGCCAGGCCACCCGCGACGCCGGCCGTATCGCCGGCCTCGACGTGCTGCGGCTGGTAAACGAACCGACCGCCGCCTGTCTGGCCTACGGCCTCGACGAGCTCGCCGAGGGCAACATCGCCGTCTACGACCTCGGCGGCGGCACCTTCGATATATCCATACTTCACGTGCGCGAGGCGCTCTTCGAGGTGCTTTCCACCGCGGGAGATACCGAGCTCGGCGGCGACGATATGGATTTTGCCGTGGCCAAGGATTTGCTCGGCCTGACCGATGGCGCCACGCGGCAGCAGACCGAGAACGCCTTGGCCGGTGCGCGAGCGCTCAAGCATGCGCTGACCGAGGCCGATAGCGCCGCCGTGAGCACCGCCGACGGCAGCGAGCGGAGCGTTACCCGAGAAGAGTTCGAGCAAGTCGTCGCGCCCATCGTCGAGCGAAGCCTGGCGCCGTGCCGCCGCGCGCTGGCCGATGCGAAGCTCGCGCCCGGCGATCTCGACGCCGTAGTCCTGGTCGGCGGCAGCACCCGGGTGCCGCTGGTGGGCCGGCGGGTGGGCGAGCTTTTCGAGCGCGAGCCGCTGTGCACCCTGAACCCCGACGAGGTCGTGGCGGTGGGGGCGACCATCCAGGCGGCCATCCTTACCGGTGCCAAGAGCGACATGCTGCTGCTCGACGTCGTTCCCCTCTCCCTCGGCATCGAAACCGTTGGTGGGCTGATGACCAAGCTGATCGACCGCAACACGCGCATTCCGGCCAGTGTACGCGAGGGCTTTACGACCTCGGTGGACGATCAGACACACGTCGATGTTCACGTCCTGCAGGGGGAGCGAGAGACGGCCAAGGACTGCCGCAGCCTGGCGCGCTTCCGCGTGCCGATCGAGCCGTCGCCGGCCGGCTGTCCGCGCGTGTTCGTCACTTTCTTGATCGACGCCAATGGAATCCTCAGTGTCACGGCCGCCGACGAGCGCAGTGGCGCAGCTCACTCGGTGGAGGTGAAACCGTCGTACGGCCTTACCGACAGCGAGGTCGAGCAGATGCTGGAAGATTCACTCGAGTATGCCGAAGAAGACTTCCTCCACCGTCAGATCATCGAGGCGAGGACCGAGGGCGACATCATGCTGCGGGTCACGCGCAAGGTTCTGCGCGACAACGCGCGTTGGGTCGATGAAGAGCTGCGCGACGCCATCGAAGGGGGCATGGACCGGCTCGAGGTCGAAATGAAAGGCGGGGACCACGAAGCCATGCGCGAGCGCATCGAGGCCCTGAACGAGATCTCGCTACCGCTGGCCGAGTCGCTGATGAACACCTCGATCAAGGAGGCCCTCGAGACGCGCTCGGTCGAGGAGATCGTTACCGGGGTGCAGGGCTCGCTGTAGGCGGGCCGAGGAAGGACGTCATGGAACTACGCTGGACCGACAGTGAGGACATAGCCATCGAGCTTTTCGAGGCCGACCCCGCCCGCGACCCGCTGGCACTGAGGTTTACGGAGCTTCGCGACATGGTGACCGCGTTGACCGGTTTCGAGGACGATCCCGGGGCCTGCTCCGAGGGCAAACTCGAGGCCATACAGATGGCGTGGCTGGAAGAGTACCGGGAAGGCCAGGACGGCAGATAATCGGGAGGGTTTACGATGAGCGTTATGCAGATATCCCGCAAGGTCGATTATGCGCTACGAGCCGCGATCTACCTGCGCCATCACGGAGGCGCTCCGGCTTCTCTGGCCGCCATTGCCGAGCAGGAGGCCATCCCCAAGAAGTTCCTCGAGAAGATCATCCAGGACTTGGCTCGCGCCGGCGTGGTCAGATCTAAACGAGGACCGGCCGGTGGCTACTCGCTTGGCCGCAATGCCGTCGAGATCAGCTTCAAGGAGATCATAGAGGCCGTTGACGGACCGATTCTGCTAAACGTGTGCGTTGGCGGGACTGATGATTGCGCTTTGACGCCGAGTTGTGGCATGCTTTCAGTATGGCAGGAAGGCCAGCGACGTGTGCTCGAACTGCTTGACAGCACTTCGCTAGCTGACATATAGCCTGCCGGGAGATCGCGTACTGTAGTTCGAGTAGGCGACGGGCGCCCAGTGGAGGGCGCAGCACCCGTAAGTGGTTGGAAGGAAGGGCCTGTGCCGTGGGTTGGCCACGGTGAGAGGCGTGAGAGGACGAGTGGGGGTGTTGAGATGATGGTGGAAGAGGAGAGGGATCGGGCCCAGGCCGAAGAACGGCTCAGCGAGCTTTTCGAACCCGACATGTTACTACCCACGCAGTACTTCGCTGCGCTCAAGCGCAAGAAGTATCCAAACGGCGAGCACCGTCTCTTGGTGGCGCTGGTGCGTGATGCGGTGGATTGCTTTCAAAAGCATATCCACGCACGCGACGCCAAGCGGCGCCAGCTCTTCATAGATGCCGAAGAGTGGATCGGAGCCGACGACGAATACACGCAGTTCTCGTTCAACAACGTGTGCGAGATCCTCGGGATGAATCCCGACTACGTGCGTCGCGGCTTGCTTACCTGGCGAGACGGAGAGCGCCGCAGCCGCCGGCGCCGAGTGCGACAGAAAGCCACCGTGCGTGCAAAGCGCGAGACCGCTCACATAGAGGCGCGGCTCGTCAAGGAGACGCACACGGCCGACGCTGTGGTTTGAGGCTTTGACAGTCAGTTGAAGAGCCCGCTCGCGTCGCGTTCTTCAACTGGCTGCGCAGCCCGCGGCGACACACGCTTCTCTCTCCCTTCCTTCCGGTAAGAGGGAGAGTTCCGGCCGAGGGTCGGGGCTCTCCCTCGGCTTTTTTAGTACTCCTGGCTCGGATCGATCTCGAGATAGTCGCGCAGGTAGGCAACACCTAGATAGAAGGGCAGCGTGTCGAGCGCCGCCACGACCAGCTTGAACACATAGCCCGAGGCAATGAAGACGGCGAGCTGGTGGCCGATCGGCTGGCTGGGATCGAGCGGAAGGGCATGGGCGTAGTAGTGGGTGATGAGGATCACTGCGGTGGTATCGACGATTTGGCTGACCATCGTCGAGCCGTTGTTGCGCAACCACAGATGGCGGCCCTTGGTCAGTCGTTTCCACATGTGGAAGAGCTGGACGTCGATTAACTGGGCGCTCAGGTAGGCGACCATCGAGGCGGCAACCGCTCCGAAGGCCAGGCGGCGAATCTCGAAGAAGACGCCGGTGCCCTCTTGGCCGGCCGGCTCGGTGCCGGGCAGCACCCCCCCGAGCCACAGCACCGCCACCACCCAGACGTTGACGAGCAGACCGACGAGCACGACTTCGTTGGTGCGGCGGCGCCCGTAGAACTCCGACAACAAATCGGTGCATAGAAAAGTCACCGGGTAGGGCAGCGCGCCCACTGCCAGGACCATAGGGACCTGCCAGCCGAGCAGCGGCAGCCGGAACGACAGATCGATGAAGCGGCTGATGCCGAGGATGTTGAGCATCGCCAGCGTGCCCAGGAACAGGCCGGCAAGCACGAGGAAGACACGCTCACGTCGGAGCGCGAGCAGCTCGGGGTCGGTACGCATGTTTCGCGGGCGCCTCTGTAGGTGGACTTGCTATGATCTATCTGCTGCCGGCTGCCCGCAACAGGGGGCGTGCATGGCGGTCGGCGCGTGGGCGATGCGGAGGCGCAGCGGTGTCGGCTCGCGATCGGCGCGGAGTCGATGCCGGGTCGGCGGTGGATCGGGTTCATGAGGGGGCCCGTGAGGGAGGACTCGTTGACGCCCGGGGTGTCTTCCCGTAAACGGGTGCGCGGAGGATTCTCCCCATGGATGTGAAGCTGTCGAAGAAACCGGCCGGCCAGATCGATGCCGACCTCATCGCCATACCCGTCGCCAACGGCTCGGAACTGAAGGGTGCCGTGGCCGAGTTGCCGGCTGCCGTCCGCAAACGGCTGGCCGAGCGCGTAAAGCAGGCCCGCTTCGAGGCCAAGGCCGGCTCCACCCTCAGCCTGCAGACCGACACCGGAGACGTGGTCTTGGTGGGAGTGGGCGACGGCAAGGCGGAGGAGAGCTGGCGGCGGGCTGCTGGCAAGGCCCGCGCCGCCGCAGGAGGCATCCGCGCGCGCAAAGTTGCCGTCTGCCTCGGCGCTACCAAGGCCGCGGCCGAGCACCTGGGGCCAGTCGTGGAAGGATTCACTCTGGCCGACTACAGCTTCGAGAAGTACCGTTCGAAGAAGCCGAACAAGTATCGTGGCCCTCGCACTCTCGTGGTCGCCTCGCCGGCTATCGCCGCGGGCGCCGCCGGCAGGGCGCTGGTCGCGCAGACCACCGCGGTGAGCGATGCAGTGTGCATGGCGCGCGATCTGGTAAACGAGATGTCTTCGGTGAAGACGCCCTCCTACTTGGTTTCCACCGCCAGGCGGATAGCCAGAGAGGCCGGGCTGGGCTGTACCATTTGGCAGGGCAAACGCCTGGAGAAGGAGAAGATGAGGGGGATACTGGCGGTTTCGGCCGGCAGCATTCACGGGGGCGCGTTGATCAAGCTGGTCTACAAGCCAAAGCGCAAGCCCAAGAGCCGTATCGCGGTGGTCGGTAAGGGCATCACCTTCGACTCCGGAGGGCTCTCGCTCAAGCCGCCCAAGGCGATGGAGACGATGAAGCTCGACATGGCGGGTGCGGCGGCCGTCCTCGGGCTGATGCGCGCTTTGCCGGCGTGCGCGCCGCAGGTCGAAGTTCACGGCTACATAGCCACGGCCGAGAACATGCCCGGCGGTCGCGCCCAGAAGCCGGGCGACGTCATCACCTTCCGCAATGGCACCAGCGCCGAAGTCCTCAACACCGATGCCGAAGGGCGGCTGGTGCTTGCCGATGCCTTGTGCGTGGCGGCCGAAAGCAAGCCGGACGCGATCATCGACCTGGCCACTCTGACCGGCGCCTGCATGGTCGCGCTCGGCAGCCGTGTTGCCGGCGTCATGGGCAACGATGAGCGGCTGGTCGGAGACCTTATCGCCCGCGGCCGCGACACCGGCGAGCGGCTCTGGGAGCTTCCGCTGGTGGAGGACTACATGGACGACATCCGCTCCACCACAGCCGACATCAAGAACATCGGCGGCAGCTACGCGGGCACGATAACCGCCGCGCTTTTCCTGCGCTGCTTCGTGGGCGAGCGCAAGTGGGCGCATATCGACATCGCCGGTCCGGCCTTCGCGGAGAAGCCGTTGCCCTATGCTCCAAGAGGTGGAACCGGCTTCGGCATCCGCACGCTGCTGGCCTATCTCTCGAGTCTCGGCTGATGGGTGAGTCGCAGTGCGAGGATGGTGCTGCGCGCCATTCTGCGAGAGCGACGTCGTGCGGCAGGTGGCGCGCTAGCCGGGGTAGCGGCTGCGGACCAGTTTGACGGCTTCTTCGCGTGTGGCGATTGTGCCTTCGAGCTGGGCGTCTTCCACGACCCGTAGGATCTCAGCGAACAGCGGCCCCGGCGTCAGGCCAAGGTCGATCAGGTCGTTACCGTCGATCAGTGAGGGCGGCCGGATGATCTCGGCGGGCAGCTCGGCCAGCGCCTTCATGCAGAACTCGTAGTGGCCGAGGTCGCCGCTGGAGGCCAGCGCGTCGATGCGGACCAGCTCGAGGAGATCTCCTATCCCTTCCTGGCGAAGGAAGCGCTTGAGCGTTGACTGTTTCATGCTTTCGGCGGAGCAGTGGCGCAGATGCTGGCACAGATGGCA
>PIVZ01000221.1 GCA_003354045.1 bacterium | reverse complement strand
TGTTTTTACATGCCAAGTGTGTTAATCATTGCATGGCCAACATATTTTCCATCACCTTGCACAGCCAAGCAAGGGTATTTTCTTCCCCCCCCTCTGAGACCGCGCCACGTTCTTGCCAACCGCCGGACCTCGGGCCGAACCCGACCGCAGCGGGCAAGCCGGGCCGAGCGCCGCTAGCGGGCCGCCGGCTCACGCCCCTGGCCGGCCGGGATTTCGGATGGTCCCGTTCTACGCAGCGCGTCGTACGGGTGGCCACCGCGTCGGCGGCGGCGGAGACGGTCTCCCCTGCCGAAACGATCCGCTGCGGCCGGGCGGGTCCGGGTCGAAGGGTCGGGGCTCAGATGTCCGGGGAATCCCACGGGCCGGGGATCTTGGTGGCGGTGGAGAAGACTCCCCAAGAACCGCAGCGATCGCAATCGACGTCGTTGCCGTAGCAGCAGAAGGGAGTGGTGAACTCGTCTCCCTCGATGTAGAGCGGCAGCGTGGTCTGCAGAATCGGGCAATGGTCGGTGACCAGCTTGGCAGTGGCCGGCCGCATCAGATCGAGGCTACGGGTCGAGTTCCAGATGAAGCCCGGATACCGACTCTTGAGGTCGAAGACGATGTCGATGGCCTTCTCCCTCTCCTCGTTGGTCTCCCAAGCACGTTCGGAGACCTCACCGAGGCGAGGAACGTAGAAGCCGAACGTCATTCCCTGAACCTTGGTGGGTAGAAGGTCGCGCACCAGCTCTTCAACGAGATCCTGGTTCTGGCGGTGCATCACGCACTGAACCGTCACCGTCGGCTGAAAACCGTCGGGGATGGCAGCCACGGTCTTCATCACCTGATCGAAAACCCCCTTGCCTCGCACTGCATCGTTCACCTCGCGGGGGCCGTCCAGAGATATGACGTATATGAGGTCGGGGCCGAAGTCCTTGAGCGGGATCGTGCCGTTGGTGGTGATGGTGTTGTGCTCGAAAAGCTCGAGCCCCCTCTCGATCATGCGCCAGCGAAGCATCGGCTCACCGCCCATCCACATCATGCGGCGCAGGCCGTGCCGGTCGCGCAAACGCCGTAGCTCCTCGAGGATGCGCTCGGGCTTCATCTCGCCCTCGTGATCGTTGGGGTTGCCGTCCCTGAACACGAAGCAGTGCTCGCACGCGAGGTTGCAGCGATTGGTGACGTTCACCATGGCGCTGGGATAACTCGGCGGCGGCTCCATGGTCAGCCTGCGCGCTCCGAGCGACACGGGCAGCGGACCCGAAGGCGCTGGAATCCACTCAGGCTCGGCAGATATCGAGGCAGTGGCATTTTTCATAGTTGTCCCCCAACCGCACCGTGCTGCGGCTCTCCTAGATCGATCGTGCGCACGCGCAGCGGTGAATCCAGGCTGGATACACCGTGCGCCTTCATGAAGGCACGCCAGTGGACGCGCCCACCGCGGTCGTAGCTGCGCATCTCATCAACGAAGGCCTGCCGTGGCTCGGCAGGCATGATGAGCTCGGGAAGTAACGGGTCGAAGGCCAGCCGGTGAAGAGCTCGGCCGCCGATCTTGAAGGTCTCCACAAGGGCACGCTCCGGTCGCATGCTGCGAAGACGCTCGGTGCTTCGCAACAGCGCATCTCTCCCCTCCCGGTACCCCTTGTTCAGAGCCGCAACGTCCCAGAGGCCGCGGGCCCGCGCCTCGGTCTCGCTGTCGAGGTCGCGGACGGTGAATACCGGCGCGTCAACTTGAAGTCCGAGTGCGTAGAGACGCAGCCGCAGGTCGCCCACGCCGCCCGCAAGGTTGTCCGGCCGCACCCAGAGGTCAGGAGCCAGACTGCGAAAGCCGAAAAAATCCAACGCCTGCCGGCGTTGCTGCAACCGAGAGCGTCGTACCGGCTGCAACCCCGCCGTATGAAGAGTGATCCAGCCACTTCGCCACGCAACCATGCGCTGCTCGAACTGTGACCAGGCGCCTACGTGACGCCGTACTGCCTGCGCGCTTGCCGTGAGCCGGTAGCAGCTCGGCTCGTCTCTCTCCACACGGCCACGCGAGTGAAGGCGCGCAAGGGCCACGCGCAGGTTGTTGCCGGAGAAACCGAAGAGTTCCCCTGCCGCGACCAGAGCAGACACGGGCATGGTGCTGTCTCGGGCAGTCGAGAGTAGATCAAGGATCAGGCTCTTGGCGCTTACCTCCATGGCTCGCGATATTACTTATTCGTACCGCCTCGGTCAATAGCTGTAATAAGCTGAGTCTCGATCGCGCGGAGGTACGGCCGTCAACCGCTGGAAAGGCGAGGAAGGTGCCCTGCCTGGGGCGTGGATTACGTAGCGCGCTCGCGGAGCTTGCCGCGACGGTGCCGCGCACTTTCTGAGTAAATCAGTGGAGGCTGGAGCGCTTCCAGGAGAACTGTCGCTGGCGACCTACTGTCGAGCGGGATTGAGCGAGGTCGCTAGCGACCCAGTGTCGAGAGGGGTCGAGCGAGGTCGCTACCGGCGGCGACCTCGCTCGATCGGCTTGAAACCGGCTATACGGTCAGATCAGGTCGCTTTCACGGCGCCGGCGCAGCCACAGGACCGATCCCAGCATCACGAAGGACATGCCGATGATGCCCCATTGGCTGAGCGTCGGAATGCAGGCGCACACACTATCACCGACATCCTCACAGATCTGCAACGGGGGGCATTCGCCCAGACACTCCGGGGCGGCCATGTATTCACCGCAAGGGGTGAAGGCGGAGGGCAGGCATTCGCAGCCGGTTCCCCCATCTGGCACGCACATGTCACCCGGATCGGGACAGCCACCGTTACAGGCGGGCGGCGCCCCGGGTGGTGTACACGGGCCGAGCGCGTTGGCAGTACCCGGCTGGCCCACCGCCAAGAAAGTAAAGATTGCCAGGAAAGCGATAGCGTAGGACGGAATTCTCATGACTCCTCCGTTGGGTCCAAATTAAAACAGTGCTCGCGGGTCCCGTGGGTGGATCCCCTGCGGCAAAACGCGGACCTATCGAAACGGGGCGGCAGGCTTACCCTCTCCAAAGAAACCTACCACTCGTGAGGAAGAGTGGTCAACCCCCTCGTGCGAGCCCCGCATGAGGGCCCCGCATGAGGGCTCACTCCCCTGCCTCAAGACGGGGCGACTGGGGTGGAAGTGCCAGCCTGCTGCCGGCCACATAGGTAGCGCCTGCCAGCAGAAAGCCCGTCAGGAACGACATCGCCACGATGCAGCCGGCTGCCCAGCCACGGACAAGGCCGGCAGCGCCAAAATCGGCCGGGTTCTTCCAGAGCGCCGTGCAAAGCAGCAAGAGATCGTCAGAGCGCAGCGCCGACCAGTCTTGTCCGGCAAGGCCGAGGACGCCGGTCACGACGGTCGAGCCCATCTCGTAGTAATCCCCAGGCAGGCTGAGCCACGGTGCCAGCGCGAGCAGCAGTGCAGGCGCGACCAGCCAGGCACGGCGGCGGCGCTGCAGGCGGCGCAACAGGGGCACCCCCGGGAACACCGTCAGTAAGTATGGTGCGAAGTCGATCGCGAGCAGACGCAGGCTCGAGCCGCCCACGTCGAAGCCGCTCAGTCGGCCGGCATACTCGGTCTCGGTCGAAACGACGGGAATCAATCGCGCAAGGAAGCGCCCACCGTAGGTCGGCGAGATCTCGATCTCGGTAACCTCGCCTCCGACGAGCACGCAACCTGCAGCGTGGAGCAGCTCGTGAATCGGCACGTACAGTAGAACTCCAACCAGCAACCCACCGACTAGCTGTGGGATGAGACGCGGCAAGCTCAGACCGGCGTGGAGATCGAGAACCGCATACACGTCCCGCCATGCCAGCCGCAGTCCGGCCACCGAGGCCGCCAGGACTCGAAACCTCGTGCTCATTCTCCCCTCTTCCAGTGCTCCCGGCATACATCGCGGTCATGCTCGGATCCGAAGTCAAGCCGCTCGGGTCGCGAGTCGCTCGGCGCGGTCTCAATCCTGGTGATGCAGGTCGTATAAACCGTCGGTTTACGGTCGGGCGGCTGCGCAAGTGTAAGCCCGATCCAGTTGAAGCGCGGGCCGTACATCCTGTTGATCACCGGGCCGCGGCGCGGCCAGACGTCCACGAATCCGCGCCGGCTGCTGCGCTCTTCATCCTGCATGGGCGGCCTCGTTACCCACTCGTAGCCGAGCTCCTCGACGATCCTCTTGGCGGCAACTGCGCCCATGCCCGGGCGAAGCCCGTCAATACTCTCGGATTTCTCAGCCGAGTCCGTGTAATACACGGCTGCCAGGGCCAAGACCGCAACGCCGGCACAGGCCGCCGTCACTCGACGCAAGCGGCCGGCGCTCGTTCGCGTGGGCAAAGCGAGGGGCTTGCTCTCCGAGACACCTCTGCGCAAAGAGATCAGCAGTAGAGGCAACCAAAGAGCGATCGGCACGACGCGCTGGAGAACCGTGTTGAATACGTCGGCAGTGGTCAATGCTAGATAACGCCGCAGCGCCGCCGGCCGCCGCCAAATCTCTCCCATGGGAAGATCATCCAGGTCGGCGCTCCGCACCGAGGTGTAGTACTGAGCCATGTTCCGCAGCGCGTACGGGTGGTGAACGTAGGCCGCCGTGTGAGCGGTATGGGAAGCACCGAGAAGTACGGCACCGCCAGCAAGCCACATCGTGCGCAGCGCCCATCCCACTTGCGGCGTCGCCAACGTCAGCGCCGCGAACAGCGCGGTGTTGCTATGTATCCGACGCATGACGATCTCATGCGGAGGCGTGTTTGCGAAGTGGGGAACGTGCTCCACCATGAGGACATGCCCTTCGCGCCTCATGTCGGTCGTGAGCCGCGGCTGCTCGACCCTGGCGAGTATCCGCTCACAGCTCCAGGCAAGGTAATCGTTGTAGGGCTTTTCGAGAATGCCGACCCAGACGGCAACGAACAGGCCGTAGGCCAGCAGGAAGCGCCAACCGAAGCCCAGGACCTTACGCATCCGCCGGTTTGGCGAAGTACTCGGACCAGGCCATGAGCAAAACGAACGCGGCGGCGATTATGAGGAACTGCCAGACGTAGAGGTGAACCTCTTCGAATATGCTCGGAATGTAGATGGCGATGAAGTAGAGGCTCACGACGCGGACCGTGTTTATCACCCACAGCGTCGGCACCCCCAGCCCAATCCCCCACAGCTTCGCCTTCCACGTGCTCGGCACTGCAAGAACGGAGGCAATGAAGATGGCAAAAGCCCAGAATCCGTTACAGTCGATCGCAATATCGACGGCGGCACGCTGGCCGTGGATGGTGTAGCTCGGTAGCCGCGCCTGCCTTTGCGGTTGCGGTGTTACCTCGGTGGGAACGCCGATCGTGTTCAGTACTGCGCTTGACGTGTAGGCAACCCCGGAGGTCATCTTCAGTAGCCATGGCGGAGCCTCGTCTCGGTAGTAGGCGTAGCTGAACAGACCCATGGACACGACGAAGATCGCGACTGCCGCCAAGTTGCCTCGATTGAACATTCCCATGGCCCTCATGAAAGGCTAGGTCGCGCGGGGAGGGTCTGTCAAGTACCCGCGCAACAGTACCCGCGGAACCGTAGCGGGAAATGACCGCCGGAGAGCAGTGAGGGACGCCGTCTGACTACCCCCTGCCGGATACTCCTTTGTAGTTCTGGCGGATGACCCGATCCGATACCATGCGGGTCAGCGACGGGAGGAAGCGATTGAGGCGTTCAAACATGCGCGTGTAGGTGCCCGGCACGATCAAGTAGGTCCCACGCTCCATACCCCGGATCGTGTCGTCCGCCACTTTCTCCACCGTCATTACCGGCAGGGTTTGCGCCAGAACCCGGTTCTCCTTCGTCCGATACGTGTTCAACTCGTCCACCATCGGAGAACCGAACTCCGGCGGGCAGACCAGATGCAGCCGGATGTTTTGCGGTGCCAGCTCCAGCCGCAGAGAACTCGTCAGCCCGTTCAATGCGTGTTTGGAGGCGCAATAGGCCGCGTACCCGAATACTCCCAGTATCCCCGACATCGAGCTGATGTTGACGATGCAGCCGTCACCCTTCGCCTTGAAATGGGGAAGTACGGACTGAATCCAATAGAGGCTGCCATAGAAATTCGTATCCATGACCTCCTCGAACGTGTCCGTGGGTACGGTCTCGAAATAGCCCTCGCGAAGGATTCCGGCCGAGTTGATCAGGATGTCCGGCGGCCCCTGCCTGTCGCAGATGGCCTTGGCGGCCTGCTCCACCGATGCGGCGTCGCGGACGTCGCAGGAATAGGTCTCGATTCGCCGGTCGAGAGAATTGGCGGGCGCAATCTCTTCGATGGCGGACTCGAGCTTGTCTCGATCCCGGGCGACCAGCGCGAGATCCGCCCCCTTGCCGATCAGTCTTTTCGCCAGCTCCTTCCCGAGCCCCGACGACCCGCCGGTAATGATCGCTGTCTTCCCTCGAAACATCCGTGCCCCCTTCTTCCGCTGTTCAGTTTTGCCCGCCGGCCGCTCAGACCGGCGGGTGGCGGCGATGCCAGTCGGTGGCCTGCTCGAAGACGAAGCCCGCGCGGCACAGCAGTTCCTCCTCCAGATGGCGACCGACGAGCTGCAAGCTCAGCGGCATGCCGTCGGCCGTAAATCCGCACGGTAGCGAGATGGTCGGGCTGCCAGACATATCGAAGGGTGCGGTGAACCTCAGTATGGCCAGCGTCGCAAGAGGATCGCTCAAGTCGGGCACACTGGGAGGAATCGGCATACCCATGGTGGGACAGAACAGCAGGTCTATCTCATCGAAGATCCGCCTGAGTCTGCCCGAGAAAACACTTCGCGCTTCGAACCATCGCGCCAGCTCGACTGCCGGCAGCGCGTGCCCGCCTTCCAGTAGCAGGCGCAAGAAAGGACCGTACTCGTCGGCCCGTTCGGGAAATAGGCCTTCGTGCGCAAGAGCCGCTTCGGCGGCGCAGATCGGGGTCCACGCCTCTACCATGTCCATCCACGGTGGCATCGACACTTCGTGGATTTCGGCGCCGGCCTCGCGGAAAACGGCAACGCACTCCAGGATCGGCCCGGTGATTTCCGGGTCCATGCCTTCGCAGATGTAGCTTTCATCGACACCGATGCGGATGGCGCCGATCCCGTCGCCGATGGTCGAGCCGTAATCGGGAACCTCCGCACCGAGAGAGGTGGGATCACCCGCATCAAAGCCGGCGATTGCCGCCAGTATGTTAGCGGCATCTCGCACGCTACGGGCAAAGGGTCCGACGTGGTCGAGCGAAGCCGCCAGCGGAAAGACCCCCCGGCGCGAAACGCGCCCGTAGGTCGGTTTGATCCCGACCACGCCGTTTGCCGCCGACGGCAATCGGATCGATCCGCCGGTGTCGGTGCCGAGCGAGCCGAAGCACAGCCCGGACGCCGTGGCCACACCGGAGCCGCTCGACGACACACCCGTCCAGCGCTCCGCGTCCCATGGGTTACGCGGCGGCTCGACGTCGGGGTGATGCATGGCATAGGCGCCTTCGGTCATCTGCGTG
>PIVZ01000819.1 GCA_003354045.1 bacterium | reverse complement strand
AGCGAACGCTACAGCTTCAAGGTGGACACCAGCGACTACGTGTCCGGCCAGAAGCTGCTGGGGCTCAAAAAGCTCAGCTTGAACAACAACTTCCTCGATCCGACCTACATGCGCGAGCGGATCGCCTACGACCTGATGCGGTTCTTGAATGTGCCGGCGCCGCGAACGGCTTACGTCAATCTCTACATCAACGGCGAGCTTTACGGGCTTTACACCGCCGTGGAGCAGGTGGATGACGAGTTCGTCGAGTGGGCCTTCGGCCGGGGCGATGGCGACCTGTACAAGCCGGACGGAACCGGCAGCGATCTGCTGTGGATCAGCGCCGACTTTGCCGACTACAGTGGTGTCGAGCTCGAAGAGAACGAAGGCGTAACGGACAATGGCAAGTTCATCGCCATGGTGGACGAGCTGAACAACGGCAGTGACTACGAGTCCGTCATCGACGTCGATCAAGTGCTTCGATACCTTGCCGTAAGCACCGCATTGACCAACCTCGACAGCTACCAGGGAATGCTCGCACACAACTACTATCTGTACGAGCAAGGCGGCCGGTTCTCCGTCGTTCCCTGGGACTTGAACGAGACCTTCGGGACATTTCGGATGGGTTGCCGCGATCAGGAGGCGATAGATTTTCTCATCGACGAGCCGACATCATCGGCGTTGAGCGGACGGCCTTTGATCGAGAAGCTCCTGCAAGACGGTGCCTACCGAGCAGCGTACCATGGCTACCTGCAGGCGTTGCTGGACGGGCCTCTGGCCGCAGGTACGTTCTGGCAGACCGTCAGCGCGGCGGCCGACCCCATCCGCGACCATGTCTATGCCGATCCGACCGCCTTCTTCACGCCCGCTGAGTTCGAGGCCTCTCTGACCGACGACGTCGTTGATGCTCTCTCCCCTCGCGTGGTTTTCGGCCTGCAGCCTTTCGTCGAGAGCCGGGGCGCCGTGATTCAAGACCAGTTGGATGGCCTCGCACCCTCGAGTGGCAACGGCTCCGGGAGCTGCTCGGGCGGCTTCGGTGGCCCAGGCCCCGGCCCGAGCGTCGTCGAGTAAGCGGCGCCCCCTACCCGGTCAGGCACGCTACAAAAGTTCGCACAGTCTGGCTGTCGGTGGCATTGTCGGCCGCGTTCTTGGTAAGTAAGAGGGGGGAATATTGCCAAACCGGGATGCGGTAGCCGAGCATTCGAGCTCGATACGCCGGTAGGTCAGGAGATACCACGACCATGTCCAGCGACCAGCAACTTGCTCTTTTCTTGGAGCACCTGCCCGACGCTACACTGATAGTACGGCGAGACGGTACCATCGCGTTCGCCAACGAACGGGCCGAGCGCCTGTTCGGCTACGAACGAGGAGAGCTGGTCCAACAGGTCGTCGAAACTCTCTTGCCGGAGGCGCTTCGCCACAAGCATGTGGAGCAAAGGCAGGAATACGCGGACACTCCACGGGTTCGGCATATGGGTACGCTCTTCGATCTTGTCGGACGTCACAGCGACGGCACTGAGTTCCCGGCGGATATCAGTCTCTGTCCCACGCAAATCGACGGTGAGATGGCCGTTCTTGCCAGCGTCCGGGACGTCAGTGTTCGCAAACAAATGGAGGTCGATCTGCGCGACGCGTTGGGCGACGTCGAACGACTGAAGATCCGACTCGAAGCCGAGAACCTCTACCTGCGTGAGGAGATCCAGCACGATAGCGACTTCGAAGAGATCGTAGGCAAAAGCCGCAACTTGAGAAGCATACTCGAGGCGGCGCGCGAGGTCGCCGTTACGGACGCCACCGTCTTGATTCTCGGGGAAACTGGCACGGGCAAGGAACTGATGGCGCGTGCTATTCAC
>PIVZ01000220.1 GCA_003354045.1 bacterium | reverse complement strand
GACCTGATCATCGCCCTCACCCACGACGCGCGAGGGAGTCGTGCGCCGCAGCTGTATCCTGTGGGGGGGTACAGTTCTTGTGTTGCTCGTAGAAACGGCATGGAGTGCTGACACTCTAACCGCTGGACGAGCCGCCAAGTTTCTTAATTCCGCTGATGACAACCGTGACTCCGCGGTCGTCAAGTTCGTCAACGACACAGCCCTCTCAGCGGTGGTGGACCCGGCCAGTCCGCAGAATGTCTCGCTGCGTTTCTCAGCCTCCGGCGGATACGACGTCAGCGTCGAGGTACCTTGTGGCACGGATGTGAAAGCGTGCAGAGCGAGAGGTGCCGGATTCTCTTACTCTGACAGACTGGCCTCGGTAGGAGGAATACGGAAGATCGGGTATGCGCCCGGCAGGCTCCTCGTCCGCATGAAAGGGGCGGCATACGCCGCGCTGGCCGGCCCGCTTCCCGGCTCTACCCCCTACGTCGAAGTGAGGTTCACCGTTGGTGGCCGCAGCGTGTGCGGACGCTTTCAACAGGGACTGCGCGACAACGACTCCTCACGCGTCACCTTCCGTGGACCAACCACGGAGTGCGGACCTATATGCGGCGACGGCCTGATCAATGGCTCCGACGCCTGTGACGACGGCGGCGTCGCCGACGGTGACGGCTGCTCCTCTGGCTGCGCCGTCGAACCCGATTGGCAATGTTCCGGTGAGCCATCGGTATGCACAGCGGTGGAGTTACCGGCCACGTTCGCCGGCTTCCGGTCTCCTACGCGCATCGCCTTGGACCCGGAAGGCGTGCTCTATGTGTCCGACACGCGACGCGGGCAGGTCTCTCTGGTCGATCTCACGGGCGAGCGCGTTGGTGCACTGAACCAGATCGCCGCGCCGGTCGGCATTGCGGTCTTCCAGCCCGTTCCCGACTCCTCTGGAGCGGCAGAGCCCATACGCGTGTACGTCGGCGACGAGGCGGACGGCTCGGTCAGAGTGTTCGTCAACGGACAGATCAGTGGCCACCTTGGTCAAGGGGCCGGCGAGTTCGGAAAACCCAACGCGATCTGGATCACCTCCGACGGCACGGTGCACGTGGTTGACAGCCCCGCCCATGTCGTGAAGGTCTACGACACCGATGGCGCCTATCTGAGAGAATACGGCGACCTCTGGTTTCCTACCGACCTCGTGATCGACGAGGGGAGCGGCGAAATCTTCGTGACCGACTTCATGTCCGAGGTTGTCGCCGTCTTCGATATGGAAGGCCAGCTCGTGCGCGTCATAGCTCCGCCACTGAACGATCGAGGCGATCCGGCGTTTACGCGCCCGATCGGTCTTGGTAGCGGCCCCTACGGCCGGCTCTACGTCGTAGACAACGCCCTCAGCTCTGTCGCGGCACTCGATCGCGAGGGCAATCTGCTCGAGGTCTTCGGTTACGAGGACGGCAGTTACTGGACCGGCGATCTGGTCATTCCGGTTGACGCGGTATCCGATGGAACGCGACTGTACGTCAGCTCCAACGGCAGCGACACGATCGAGATCTTTGACGTGAATCACCAAACCGCCCCCCTCTCCCTGGCGCGGGAGGGGACTCTTGACCCAATGGCCCCCCGAAGCGTCTTGTTCCCCGACCATATGGGCTGTGAGAACTGCCACAGCATGCGCCTGGCCTCCTATCCGTCTCTTCTCGGGTATCTGTGCCAGGGATGCCACGTGGACGGAGGTCGAGCGCCGGCCGTGGAAACGCACTCGAGTCGTACTACCGACGACGGCTACGGCAACTGGGAGGTGGACTGTTGGGGCTGTCATGATCCACACCAGCAGATGCAGGACGAGACTTACGGAACAACCTACGGCAAGCTCCTGCGGGTAGATCTCTCGGCGCCCATCAAAGAGATCGACCCAGCCGACCCGGGACCTTACTGGTGGCCGGAGTCGATCATCCGAACCGTAGACGCAACCATTCGTTTCACTTCGAACCAAGAGTTCGTCAACCCGGGCAACCCGCCCGAAAATGACATCTGTCAGGCCTGTCACGAACAGACCCTCAACTACGCGTGCGAGAACGCGCCGGATATCCACACCGACTACGGAATAGAGTGTCAGCCGGGCGGCACCTGCACCGCTTGCCACGCACACCAGGGAGGCTTCAAGGTGGCCGGCGGCTGTCTCGGGTGTCACGCGCTGCCTCGTGGTTCACGCCGGCAGATCGTTGACGAGGGTGGCGACTTTGCGCGTGCCTCGCACCACGTAAA
The DNA here is from genome assembly GCA_003354045.1 of bacterium. Taxonomy (GTDB): domain Bacteria; phylum Desulfobacterota; class Binatia; order UBA1149; family CAITLU01; genus PIVZ01. Next base: position 5,215 of record PIVZ01000220.1, on the reverse strand, counting down.
CGGAGAGATCGAGCAGGACGACTGCACCGTCTGCCACAATATCGACAGGCACACCCAGGGTACGGTCGTGCTCGAGGAGCCGGATGCCGCGGGGGTCACGCGAGACTACGATCCTGGCGACCCTGCCGGGCTCGAGGACTGGTGCCTTGCCTGTCATGACGCCGACGGGGCGACCGCATATGGGGGTACTACGCCTTTCAGCGACGGCCGGACCGTGCCTGACGTCAAGGGCGTGACAGGGAGCCTCTGGCAAGATTCGGCTCACAATCTGAGGGGATATTCGGGCAACAGCGACAACCAGGTCTCCTGCTTCGGAGACGGAAGCACCAACGGCTGCCACGGCAACGCCCACGGCTCGGACAACGTGAAGCTGCTCAGTGCCGGCGCCGGTGTTACCGTCGATCAGTTCTGCTTTGAATGCCACACCGAGGGAAAAGTAGAGAACGTCTCCATTTCCATCTGGGACCCACCATACAGTTTCTTCGAACCTTGGCCTTCGAACCGCAAGGTCGTCTGCGGCCATACGGAAACCGATGGGCAGGCCATCTTGACGGACGGACACTTGTACGGCGAGTTTCTGTGGACCCCTGGCGAGCATGTCGGCAGGACAATCAAGAACATCACCGACGGCAGCTCGGGAGAGATCACGGCCAACACGGAAAACACCATTACCGCCACCCTCAGCGGCGGAGCCGAAAACGACTGGGATCTCTACGACACCTATGCATTCAAGAACGTGGTAGCAGATGACATCGACGAGGCTTTCGGCCTTGGCGCGGGCCAAAAACACGACCTCGGCACATCTTTTACCGTGGGTGCCAACAGTTACACGCTCCAGTGCACGTCGTGCCACAACCCACACGTAGCAACGGGCCGGCACTCGGAAGCTGCCTCGGGCGTATCCTCCGTATCGAGACCTGATTTTAGCGATTCCGTGAATAACCCGCGCGCGATGGGTGCAACATTGTGGGGTGCCATAACCGGCGAGAAGATGGACGCCTATGCCGGTGCCGGAACCTACAGAACACCGAAGGGCGATCCTTTCTCAGGCGGCGAGCTGCCGGACTACAACACCCTATGCAGCGACTGCCACGAAACCATGGCCGGGGAACACGGCAATCTCGGTTTCAGCGGCGACGCGCACGGCGCCAAGGCGGCTGATGCACCGGTCGAGGGTGGCTTTTGCCCTGACCATGAGAATTGCGGGAAGGGAGTCAAGTGGGATGCCGATAACTGCACGGCAGACGATGGAGGCTCCTCGGACGGAGCATGCTGGCCGGTGCTGCCACAGGGACGCAGCGAGATGGCCTGGTCGAAGACAACGTACGATCAGCAGGACAGACTCGATGGTATGAACTTCATCTTGTCCTGTATCGACTGCCATGAGGCCCATGCCTCGCCCATACGCTCGATGCTCCGACGATCTCCGAACCACGGCACCGGCGGGACTAGCTGGTACGACATGTGCGGGAATTGCCATTCCTATCGGCTCGACACGCATCGTGGGAAGAGCTGTGGCAATTCGAGCTGTCACAACCAAGGCGGCCGCATGAGCGCCACGGGCACGGATACGATTCATCAAATGGCCTCTGGTGGCTCTCCGGGCAACGCCAGGTGGTTTGATAGCGACCTGGTCGTGAACATGAGCTTCGAGAACAACCTCGAGGATTCAGGCTCCTACAAGCTGCACGGAGGCTGGTCGCGAAAGCGGAACGAAGCGGACCACCATCTCGTCACTGCCACGAAATTTGGCTGGCTCTGTGAGAACGATGCCGACGGGGCCGGGTCGTTCACGGCTGGCGACGAGGGCAGATACGGAACGGCGATAGCGGTCGACGACCAACCTCTGGAGGTAGGAACAGAGGACTGCGAATGGTCGACGTGGCCGACTTATTTCACCGACATGGACGACTACGGGACCCCGAACCACATCCATTACGGGCACGGGACGTGGAAGTACTCGGAGATGAAGTACAACATGACCGCCGAGGCCTGGGTCTACCCGACCGTCGATGACGGCGAGCGAAAGATCATAGCCAAGCATACCTACTGGAGCGGTGGTTACGCCCTCGTTTTGGAAAAGATCGATGCGTTCGGAGACGATACGCCCCCGGGATGGAGTGAAGGCATGCTGCGGGCCGAGTTCATGACAAATGTGAACGGAGGGAGTAGCAGCGGCGATTGCAACGGACTGCGCGGAGCATACAGCACGGCGATCATTCCTCTCAACAGGTGGACCCATGTAGCAGCGACCTACGACGCGAGCGGGCCGGACAGAGACCCGACGCCCGGTGCCAGGTTTGACAGTTCCATCGGCAGGGTGAGGATTTACGTCAACGGCGAAGACGTCACGAGGAGTCATTCGAACGTGGGTATGTGCTTTGCCCAGCCGGGCCCCGGCGAAAGCGCCATGTTCCCCAACAGCGACCACAATATTCTCGACCCGGACACTTTCTACGGTTCGGCCCTCTCGATTGGCGGGCTGAACTGGTCGGACCCGGCCAGCAACTTCGTCGGCCGCATAGACGAGGTGAAGCTCTGGAACGTAACCAAGCCGGCGGCATACTTCGACGCACTGGTCGGCCCCACAATTACCAAGGTTGAAGGCATAAGCGGCTACACGAAGCTGTACCTGGAGTTCGCCGAGGGTGTTTACGGCACCGGCCCGGGAGGAAAGCTACAGGCTTCGGACCTCGGCCTTGCAGATTGCGGCGGCAAATGGATAGTCGATGTCATTCATTCCGCGGGGGACGCAACCGCCATCATCGTCTTGAATGCGGCCCTCGACGCGGGTGATACCGGTACGTGCACCGTTGCCGCCGTTTCCGTAGACGACGAAAACGGCGCATCGGCTTTCGCCGACCCGGTGACCGTAGTCGCGATGCCCTCACCCGCGGTCGTATCGGTTGAAGGTGTGGTCGGCAGCAACAAACTTAAAGTGGCGTTCTCGTCGCAGATTTGGGGTGCCACCGGTGAGACAGGACCTATCGGCAGTGGCGACCTCACCTTCACCGATGGTGGTGGCGGCGCTACGGGCATTACCGGTGTTTCTCACGCCGCTGGGAGTCCCGTCGTCATCGTTACCGTGGACACCGCCCTGCCCTTGGGTGACGTGGGAAGCGACGCCGTTTCCGCCACGGGCGGTTCTATATTCGGGATCGATGACTATCCGGTCGGTGTCGGTGATGTGTTTGTCACAGCGCAAACCGCACCGACACTCACAAGAGTCGAAGGGGTGGCGGGCCACGACCAGGTATTCGTCTCCTTCTCCGAAGGCGTTTACACGGGCACGGGTCAATCAGGTGCTCTTGTTGCGACGGATTTCGTCGATAGCGATGCCGGCTGGGATGTTGGCGGAGTCGCGCACGTCGCGGGACAGACCGGCGCAATCCTCACGTTGACCTCCGTCCTTGCCCCCGATGACCCTATCTCCGAGACGATCGCGGCTGCAGGCAGCGCGATCTTCAACAGTATCGACAACCCGGCCGATACGACGCCCGTGAACATAACCGACAACAATTGCCCGGCCTGGGGAACGACCTTCCCAATCGAGCATGAGCCACTGGAGAGTGCTACCGTCTACGACGCAACTGGTCTGCTCAGCGGCGCGGTGGCGAATCCCGGATTCTCGTTCCCGAATGGGGACAACAACTGGTTCACCGGCGCCGAAGAGGAAGTCACTAACATAAACATCGCCAACAACGCGTGTCTGAGCTCGCCCAGAGCACTTACGGTCGAGGCACGCGTCAAACCGACCGAGGTGGACAGAGGCATAGCCGACAACACGTTCAACAGAATATTCGAAAGACGGAGAAACATCCTGGTGACGATCTTGAACACCGACTACCGGCGTGACGACGTGCCCGAGAGAGCCGACCGGGCCAGCATCGAAGTCAAGTACCGCGTCGAGACGGCCTCCAGGCATGACTGCCCGCACCCTCAATGGCCGTACGATTCTTTCGTCGGGAACGACACCAGGATGCACCAAATTTCTTCAGACATAGACCAGTGGCCGCTCGTGAACGGTCACTGGTATGTGATCAGGGTAGTGTTCAACTCGGACAAGTATTTGGTGCCGGGGTCGGACGGCACGCCGGTTGACGTCTTCATCGACGACCAGGGAGCAGACGGCGCCGACCTTCCGAACCCAGATCCCGATAATCCGGGCGACAACCCAGACTACGAGCAATGGCCTGACTACGAGAATGCAACGAAGAAGATCAACGAAAGCTCGAGTTGCCGGTGGGGATCACTGCCCGGCGACATCATAGAGTTCAGGAACGACAGTTCTCATATCGGGTCCAACTGGAACAACGCAGCGCAGTGGTTTGAAGGACAGATCGACTGGCTGACGTGGAAGCCGGTAGCAGATTACGTGGGTGTGGACGATCCACCCCATTGATGGGCATCGCAGCCAGTTCGCCCTGAGCCGCCCCTAGTTTTCCGAAGAGGTCACGGGATGACTCCGGCCCCTCCGCCTGGTGGGAAGGGGTCAAATCGCGGCTTGCGACAACAGACGATCATCCAGGAAGGGGGGAAGGGCTCAGCCGCTCGAGTGTTCGTTGTAGCTCCGGCAGAACTCGACTTCCCTCCGGCGTGCCGAAGAGGTTGTGCGTCTCCTCCGGGTCTTCCGCTACGTCGAAGAGCCAAGGCTCGCGACCTTTTTCGAACTCGATGTACTTGTATCTTCGTGTACGCACTCCGCGGTACGACGGTGTGTTCTCCGGGTAGTAACGCCAGAACTCCATGAGGAAGGCGTCGCGGCTTTTCGCCTCGGCGTCGCGAAGCAGCGGCACGAGACTCTCACCATCGACATGATCGGGCGCGACAACCCCGGCAAGCTCGAGGAAGGTCGGGGCGATGTCGATGTTCAGGGCGAGCTGACTCCGGCGCGCACCCGCGTCGGGGACGAGCCACGGCACGCGCACGATGAGCGGCAACTTGGCGCTGTCATCGTAGGGCTCGCGGATACCGTGGCGTCCGTGGGTTCCCCACTGCTGGCCATTGTCGCCCATGTAGACGACGACGGTGTTGTCGGCAAGATCAAGCTCATCGAGGCGATCCAGCAGCCGCTTGATGTCGGCATCCATGGCCGTGAGCGTCTCCAGATAACCGCGGTACTGATCGTAATAGGAGCCCATCATCGAGCGCTGGACCACATTGACGAGGGTATTTCCATACCACCAGGCGTCTACATTCGGCGCGAGCGCTTCCA
>PIVZ01000219.1 GCA_003354045.1 bacterium | reverse complement strand
TTGGGGAACTTCGCGTTGTAGAAGAGGCCGATGTTGCCGGCAGCGTCCGCGTACACGAAGTTCGTCGCAGGGATGGCCTGTATGGCCATGGCCTGTTGCCACTGTTCGAAGTTCTCCGCCTTGGTCAGCCGGTAGTACTGCTCCACCATCCGGACGTCGTCGATCCCAGCATATCGAAACGCGAAGGCTCCGTCTGCGTTCTTGATGACGGGCCCGTGCGCAGAACGCCACACCGACTTGGGAATGGGGATGACAAAGGGGCCGAACTTGATCCGTAACCAGACGGTACGGCGCTCCAGCGTCTCCCACTCGCCATCAAGCCGATACTGCGTGCCGGTCTCATCCAGCTCGAGCCGGTATACATCGACGAGGTCCGGACGGTTAACGGTATTGGTCCAACCCAGATGTTTGTTGTGTCCTAGCAGCGGGAACGGCGAACCGGGAAAACTCGCTCCAGCGAAGTCCCAGCCCTCTTCGCTGTGCACGACGAGTTCGTACCAGGCCACCTGACCTCGAAGAGGCTGGTGGGAGTTCGACAGCAACCGAGTGACGCCATCGGGCGATCGCCGGGGCGCCACAGCGAATGCGTTGGAGCCATTGCGCGACGGATCAATACCGATCGGGGTCATTGCCGAATGCCGGGGCAGAGACCCGCCTTCGACCGGCGTTCGCTTTCCGTCGATCAGTGACTCGAGAACCCGGTCTAGCTGAAAGAAGAATGGGGAGCGCATGACGAACCCGAAGGCGATGTCACGAGCCGTGACGGGGAAGAGACCATCGAGCGCGATTTCGTCAGGATGCAGCTCCGCGTAGCGATTCATTCCCGCTGCTGCGGCGTCCAACAACTGTCGAACATCGAGCGGCAGATTCTCATAGCGGCGGTCGATGGTGCCTTGGACATCCAGCAGGTAAACCACATAGTCAATGGACGCCGCCTCTGGTCCCATGAGAACGCCAGCGCGATGTCGACACATCGCAAGCACCTGCTGCAAAGTGGAGAAGTCGTCTTCGGCATGGGCGTAGGTGACGCCGTAGGCAGTGTCCGCATCTGTCTTGCCAAATACATGAGGCACACCGAATGTGTCCCGCACGATTCTCACGTCGTATTCAACAGGATCCGGCGCTTGCGGCACCTCGACGAAGAACGGCTCCCACAGCGCCAGACCGACGGCAACGATGAGCAGTAGTCCGCACAACCAGAGCACGGCTTTTCCGGGAATCTTCACCCGTACCTCCTTCCAGGATCGAGTTGGTTGCATGGTGGGCTCGCCCAACTGGCGAGAGACGCCACCAGTCTATCGAGGGCTGTTGAAGAGTGGTAGTCCGTGCCGCACTGGGTGGTGGTGGGAGGAGTCAATCCCATCAGCTCGGCTGGTATCCGAGCGCGAGACTGGCGTCAAACTCCACGTGGCCACCGCTGCTCGAGTCGAGCGCTAGGCTTGGGAACGGCGCCGGTGAACAATGTGGAAGCGACGAACACGATTTCGATTCCCAGGACGGAGGCTTCGTTGAGTGGGCGTGATGCTTGCGCGAAGGACGGGGCTTTCCAATAGCCGGATACGAGAGGGTCATGAGATGAAGGTGTTGATGATTTGCTTTTCCCAAAGCGGCAATACTCGAAAGGTGGCTGAGTATATCCAAGAGGGTATCCAGCAGAGAGCCTCTTCGTGCGAAATAGTCGATCTTTCGGATGTCGACACGGGCGTACTGTCCCAGTACGACTTGGTGGGACTGGGCTGCCCGACTTTCTATTACCGGGAACCGTTCAACGTTCGAGAATTCATGGAAGGACTTCCCGATCTGAAGGGACGATCATGGTTCGTGTTCTGTTCCCACGGGTCAGTGATGGGAGAGACTCTGATTTCCATGGCCGAATGCTTGGAACAACAGGGCATCGTGGTGATCGGATCTCATCATACCTACGCCGATGGCACCATACCTTTCTACCCATACCCCACTGTTACCACCGGTCACCCGGACGACCAGGAGCTGCAGGAGGCGCGCGATTTCGGCAAGGAGATCGCCGAATGCGCCCAGGCCGTGGCCGGAGGAGATACCGGCCGAATAGCCAAACCGGCTTCACTAACCGATGACTTTGTACCCGCGGAAATCGAAATGCTTTCACGCGAGTTCATGGATCAAGTGTTCCGCGTGCTTTCTGTGAATGAGGATACCTGCATCGAATGTGGAGAATGCATGGACGCCTGTCCTGTGGACGGCATCGATGTAGAAGCCGCGCCTCGCCGGATACAGGATCCCTGCGTCTATTGCTGGTACTGCGCCAAGGTCTGTCCCACCGGCTCGATAGTGACGGACTGGACAGCGTTCGATCAAATGGCACCCGACAACTACGCCAAGTACATCAAAGCGTTGAATGCGGCCGAAGCCCGTGGGGAATTTCGCTGGCTGATGGATCCGGCCACTTTGAAGTTTGACGACCCGCTCCACAAACAGCTGGAACGGCGAGTCAACGAGGGAGCCAAAGAAACAACCGTCTAGCGTCGATCGGGCTAGGCTCGGCCGCAGTGGTCGGCGGGCGGGGCCGGTGAATATCCGCAGCAGCGCGACCGCCTGCGGCAATCGAAGGGGAGGAGAGCACCGTGAGTCAAGACAATGCTGCCCATGCGCCGTTGAGTGGCACTGATCGAAAGTGGCTCCGCGGCAAGGCCCATCACCTCGACCCGCTCGTTCAGATTGGCAAGGCGGGTTTGAGTGAGGGCGTGTTGGTGGGAACGATCGGCAACATCGCGATTTTCTACCGTGCTCACCCCGACCCGGAGAAACGCAAATTCCAGTTGCCCGGCCGCGCGGGCCAGGGCGGCTGATTTCGATTCATGCACCAACGCCCCTTCCGAACGGGTCAGGCTCGCGTGACCTTTCCCTGCTCCATCGACGCCATCATAGACGTCATCAGCTCTCGGTGGTTTCGCGGGGGATCGCGCCTCTCGGGACGATTCGCCATCCTTAGCGCTTCCAAGTCGCAGCTGGAGACGCAGAGTCCGCAGCCCACGCACCTCTCGTCGATCCGCTCTGCAACGGCATCCTTCATGACGAGGGCATCCATGGGGCACCGCTCGGTGCAGAGCTCACAGCCGCTGCAGCCGTCGACGTCCACTTCCACCATGTAGTTGGACGCGCTGCCGAAGTTCCTCACCTGCTCCTTGAGGCTCTTCACGATGCCACAGTGGCAGTCGCAGCAGTTGCAGATGAAGTCGATGTAGTCGGTGGTGTTGCTGGAGCAGTGGATCAGTCCGGCCTCTTCGGACCTGCTCAGGATTTCCCTGGCCTCTGCCTTTGAGACAAGCCGCCCGAATCCCCTTTCGGTGATGAACTGGGCTCCCGGTCCGAAGGACATACAGACCTCTTTCGGCTTGTCGCAGGGATTTCCGAGGAGTTCGCCGTGGTGCCGGCAATAACACGCCGAGACGGCGATCTGCTCGGTCTTCTCGACATACTCCGAGAGGACGTCGTAGGGATACACCTCGATCCCGCTCGTGATCTCCTCCTCCACCGGAATCACCCGGGAGAAGGGCACCGTGGGGAGCTTACCCTCTCCGCGCGGCAGCTGCCGGGCGAGTTTGAAGTAATCTTCGAAGAGACGAGCCAGCTTCTTGTCCCGATCGGAGGTACCGCCCTTCATCAGCTGGAATTCGAAGATTCCGGGGATCAGGGGAATCGCCGCGTAGACTCGTTTCCCCTTCCGTTCACGGGTGGTGATCAGGCCCTTGTCCGCCATGCCTTCGAGAATCGCCACGGTTTCATCGGTGGACTTGCCGACACTTTGGGCAATCTCCTCCGGGAACGACGATGCGAGCGGCATTGCGCAGAACATCTCCGCCTCCACCTCGGTGAAGATCCGCGTCAGCAGGGCATAGAGTTCGTCACATCGATGGGCAGGCAGGGAACCTCCTCTCGCGTTCAATGAATCGATCAGTCGATCGTACACCTCGTTCATAGATCCACTCCTCATCGCGAGCCGTGGCAGGGCACCTGGTCTGTGCCTCGGGACACCCGGGCTCGCGAGCCCGATAGATAGTCGCGCATGTCTTCCGGAACTCCATCGTCGAATGCTTGACCAGCGAGTTCGTTTCAGAGATCCGGCCGAGTTTCTTCAACCTCGATCAACTCGAAGATGATCCCACCGTGGCGTCGGGTGTCCAGGTACGCATAGAACCGGCCGAGCGGCCCCTTCTGCAGAACCTCGAAGCCCATAGCCTCGGCTTGCCCGAGTTTCTCCACGAAGTCGGCGACGTGAAAACCTATATGATGGATGCCTTCCCCGTGCTCGCGCAGAAACTCGAGGTGTACGCTGTCGCCCTCGATGATGTGTATGAGTTCGAGTTCGACTTGTCCGATCATGGCGAAGCCGAGACGCGCTTTGATGTGCTTGGCCTCGCCACGGTCCCATACATCGGGAGCTTCTACTTCTTCCACCCGGAATGGACCCAGGCCGAAGTTGGACTCCAAGAAGGACACCGTTCGATCGAGATCCTCCACCACGACCCCGATCTGGCTAACCTCGGGGAGCTCGAGCCGCTCCTTCAACTCGTCTTGCGTCATACGGCATGTTCACTCGACGTCCGCGTTAAAGCAACGATGCCGTCGGCCGTCGACTGGGGTAAGGTCGGCCGCATGATCAGGCCGCAGCTCCAACTCTTGCTCACTGCCGTGGCCGGCTAGATAAACCGGAGCCTGCATGACCATCCGAATCGCACGGGCCAGTCGCGGCTGATTTCGATTCATGCACCAACGCCATATGTTACACAAAGCGTTATCTGACGCTGGCAGTAGATCCGGGTGCCCGTTCCTTCTATCCCCCTATCCCCCTGCTATGCTGCTCGACGGGCTGATGTCTCGATGTCACGAGGGTGTACGTCGCCCATGGTGGGAGGGATGAACGTTGCGAGAAAGTTGGATAGCAGTGGCGCTAGCGCTCCTCTGCGCCGCCTCATGTCCTGGCTGTAACGTCGATGCTGACAGCGAAGAGCCGGCGTCCGGAAAATCCGCGCAGGTCGAGCGGTTCGTCGGGCTCAGCAACGGCGTCGTTCGGGACACACGAACGGGCCTCGAGTGGACGAGTCATGACAACGACCGCGACGTCACCTGGCATGAGGCGCACCGTTACTGCCAGGCCCTAGCGCTGGGCGGACAGACGACCTGGCGCCTACCTGCAATCGAAGAGTTGAAGGGTCTCTACGATGAGCGTCTGGACCAGCCATGTGGAGATTACACCTGCCACCTCGATCCCGCGGTCGAGTTGACGAGCCCCTATTATTGGAGTGCTACACAGCCTGGCCAGGCGCGCCGGATCTACTTCGACTTCCGGTTCGATACGAGCCTCGGGCCAGTCCTCAAGCCCGGCCTCGTCCGGCGTGCCTTGTGCGTAAAGCAGTCGGTGAAGTAGGCCCGCCTCATACTCGCGCCCGTGTGGTGCGGAAACTCGGCCGACCAATAACGCCAGCGATGACGCGGTCTTGCTTGCGGCATTAGCGAACAGCCACGGCCTACCGTTGGCCTTGGCCGCAGCCTACGCTCCGGTCTGTGCTCGCGCCATCCCTTCAGTTCCTCGTTTCGACCATGGCCGGCTGGGTGAACCGGAGCCAGCAAGACGTCATCGACTACCTGCAGGCGGAAAATCGGATTCTGCGGGAGCGCCTCGGTGACCGGCAGTTGCGCTTCACGGACGCCGAGCGATGCCGTCTGGCGATGGCTGCAAAGAGGGTGGGGCGCAAGGGCCTCTTCGGCATCGGCACCATCGTGACGCCCGACACGTTGCTCCGATGGCATCGGCGGCTGGTCGCACAGAAGTACGACGGGACTCGCTCCCGCGGAGTGGGTCGGCCCAAGACGGCGGCGGAGATCGAGCGGCTCATTCTGATGATGGCACGGGCGAATCCGGGGTGGGGGTATACCCGAATTCGAGGGGCGCTCTACAACCTTGGGCACGAGATCGGCCGCAACACGATCAAGCGAATCCTCTTGGACAACGGGCTTGAGCCCGCTCCCGAGCGCGGGAAGAAGACGTCGTGGGAGACCTTTCTCAAGTCTCACTGGGGCGTGATTGCAGCGACGGATTTCTTCAGCGTCGAGGTGCTGACGCTGAAGGGTCTGGTGCGCTACTTCGTGCTCTTCGTGATCGACCTGAAGACCCGTCGCGTCGTGATCGCGGGTATCTCTCGACGGCCGGATGGCGCATGGATGCAACAGGTGGCTCGCAATCTTACCGATTCACACGACGGATTCCTTCGTGACGCTCGCTATCTGATCCACGATCGCGATCCTCTGTTCACGGACGCCTTCAAGGCGACTGTGAAGTTCGGCGGTGTGAAGACGGTGAAGCTGCCGGTGCGCAGTCCGAATTTGAATGCCCACGCGGAACGCTTTGTGCGGTCGATAAAATCTGAGTGCTTATCGAAGATCATTCCGCTCGGTGAACGGCATCTGCGGCTCGCTGTTACCGAATTTGGCGATCATTACCATATGGAACGGAATCATCAGGGCCTCGGCAACCGGCTGATCGAGAGGTCGCGCGGTCATCCGTGGAATGTCGGCCGAGTTGAGTGCCGCGAACGGCTTGGCGGCGTGCTGAGTGTCTACTATCGGGAGGCTGCGTAGGGTTCGGCGCAATAGTGGCACCATACGGGGTCGGCTTTGAAAACCCACCGGCCAATACCACGACTTGACGGACCACGAGACCGGCTCGACCCAATGCGCGCCCGATCTCGTTTAGTGATTGCCCGTCGCGCCACCGCCGCCACAACTCGGTCTTTTCTTCGGCGCTTAGTCGCCGCCTGATTCTTGTCATCTACGTCAACCTCCACTCGGTAGCCCGAGATTACGACGTAGCGATGACCGGTTGAATCCGCCCCTTCTATCGATACAAACGAATCATCGGACCAGGCCTTCGTGCTCGTAGCCCAACGGCTCAACGAAATGAAGTGTTGACCGCGTGCAATCTGCTGAACTGGATGTCCTCGCTCACGATGCCCAGCTCACAGAAGCTTGCGGCGTGACAAGGTGAACCTCAGGGAACGTTCCAACCAATCTCGATTCATGCACCAATGCCTCTTGTTCACTCCACAGGCTCGAACTTGGTCAAGAGTGCCTCCGCCTTGAGCAACGAGGTTTTGGCAGTCCGGGTGGGGCCACTGATGTGCAGGAACCCGTGCGGTATGTTGGAAAGGTGGTAGCGGATAAGCGCGCGCAGGACTTTGCACGCGGGACCATGCGAATCGGTCCACTGTTTCTCAGGCAGGGCCTCTATCTCCTTGAGATCCGCGTGCGTGCCCCGTCCCGGCCAGATCTCCAGAAAGCGCATCAAGGGCCATTCCTTGACCCAGTAATTCTTGTCGCTGGTCGCGGCACACAGACCGGTCACACAGCCGGCAAAACGAATGAGCCAGTGGGGACTGGCCCTAACCACCTTCGCGGCAGCACTCCTCGGTTCTACCCTGTTCGCCAGAGCCGACACGATCGCCACCCCC
>PIVZ01000218.1 GCA_003354045.1 bacterium | reverse complement strand
CGAACCGGGCCAAAGGGGGAGATCCAGCGGATGCCCCAGCCGACCGCCAAACGCAGTTCGCCGAGGTCGATTCCATCCTCGGCGGTAAATGCCTCGCCCGCATCGAAGAAGGCGACCCCCTTGAGGCCGGCCTCGGGAAACAGTGAAACGATGAGCTCGTTGTTGAAGATCAGCTGCTGGCTGCCGCCGATCTCTTCGAAATCGTCGGGATCCTCCTCGCCGGTGCACGGCGGTCTGCACACTTCTTCCTTCGGTCCCAGCGATCTAGTGTCGAAGCCGCGCACGGTGCTTATGCCGCCCGGGAAATAGCGCTCGAAGGCCGGCAGCTCCTCGCCGGTGCTGCCGGATTCGCCGATCCCGTAGCCGAGATTACCGGCGAACGAGTAAATGAGCTTGCGCCCCCCCTCGGTCTCGTAGAGCGGGAAGAACCAGCGTCCGTTCATGTCTATCTTGATGAAGTCCGTCTCACCGCCGAAGCCGGCGAACTCGGCCGAAACCGACTGTCGCGAGCCCCGCGTCGGGTCGAACGGATGGTCGATGGTGCTGCGGATGAGGGAAGGCCGGATGCTGCTCGTCAGGTGCTCGCCTACCTCATCCCATAGACTCGCCGGGGCACGGCTGCTGAGCCCTTCCACCCTTGCCTGCTCTAAGCGATAGCGGGCGCCGACGCGCATGTTGTCGAGAGAGAAGCCGTAGATATCCTTGATGCCGAGTTCCCACAGCGGGTAGCTCGCCCGCAAAGAGAAGCCCCTTCCGCCGCGCGTGAAGCTGCTCATCTCGAACTGGGTGTCGAAGATGTCGAAGCCCACCGAGAGCGGGATGTCGCGGAACCACGGCTCGGTAAACCCTATACGGAAGCTCTGGCGCCGCGAGCCCATGTCCACGCTGAAGTTGAGCGCCTGGCCGCGGCCGAAAAGGTTACGCTCGCTGATTCGCGTGTTGGCCAGGAAGCTGTCCGAGGAGCTGAATCCGGCGCCGGCCGAGAACGCGCCGGTGCGGCCTTCCTTTACATCGATGACGATGTCCACCTTGTCGTCGTCCTCGGCGCGGGCGCTGGTCACCTCGACTTCGTCGAAGAAGCCGGCCCGCTTCACGCGGTCACGGCCCTGGCGCAGTCCGGTACCGGAGAACTGCTCTCCTTCCTGCATGCGCATCTCGCGTCGCACCACGGCGTCGCGGGTCTTGGTGTTGCCACGCACCTCTATGCGGCGCACGCTGACGATGGCGCCGCTCTTCATGCGGAACCTGATGTCCACGGTCGCGGCCTCCTCGCGCACGTTGGTCAGCGGCACCACCTCGGCAAAGGCGTAGCCGAGGTTTCCATAGGCCTCGGTGAGCGAGAAGATCGAGTCGCGCAACTCGCTCGGACGGAAGATCTCGCCCGTCTCGAGGGCCAGGACGGACATCAACTCGTCCTCTTCCATGATCACGTCGCCCTCGAAGCCGATGCTCGCTATCTTGAACTGCGGGCCTTCTCGAATCCTGAAGGTGACGATGAGACCGTCGCCCTCGCGCACGACCGAGGGCTCGTCGATGCGTACGTGGACGTAGCCGGCGTCGTAGTAGAAGGCCGTGAGTCTCTCGACGTCGGTGGCAAGCTCCTCGTCGTTGAGGATACCGGCGCCGGTGAGCCACGAGAACATCCATCTGGCGCGCGTGGCCATGACCGAGCGCAGCTTGCGCGGCTTGAATGTGCGCACTCCCTCGAAGCGGATCTCTTCGATCCGGATGAGGCGCCCTTCGTCTATCGTGTAGGTGAGGACCGCATTGTTGTCGGCGTCGATGTCGAGCGCATACTCTATGTCCACGTCGGCGTAGGCTTCCTCGGCATAGAGCCGGCGCATCTCGACCACGCCCTCCCAGGCCTTGCGCGGATCGAAGATCGTGCGCGGACGCACGTTGGAGGCGGCTTCGAGATCCTCCTCCGCGAGCTCGTCGGCACCCTCGTAGACGATTTCGGTTATGTAGGGGTGCTCGCTCACGTTGTAGGTGAGGCTTACACCGCCGTCGGTGGGCTCGGTGACTGCCCATACCTGTTCGAAGAAGCCCATCTGGTAGATCGCCTTGATGTCAGCGTCCACCCTCTCCTCATCGAGAAGGTCGTCGGCCTGTTGGCCGACATGGATACGGATGGCCGAGGTCTCCACGCGAACGTTGCCGCTCACGCTGAGATCCACCACGAGGTCTTCGGCACCGGCGCCGGCGGCCGACGCCACCACCAACAACAAGGCCAATGTTGCCGACATCCGTCTCACTGCCGTGCGACCTCCGTCAGGCGACCGCTCTCGAGCATCAGTGTACGGTCGAGTGTTGCTGCCATCGCGGAGTTGTGGGTGGCCACCACCATCGAGCAGCCGGCCTCGGCCTGCACGTCGCGCAGCACCTGATGCACGTCCTCGGCAGTGTGCGGGTCGAGGTTGCCGGTGGGCTCGTCGGCCAGCAACACCTGTGGCCGCGTGACCACCGCGCGGGCGACCGCGACTCTCTGCTGCTCTCCTCCCGAAAGCTCGCCCGGGCGATGCCGGAGCCTGGCTGCCAAACCGACCTTCTCGAGCATCTCTACCGCCCGTCCCCTGGCCTTTGTGCGCGAGGCACCGCCGACCAGCAACGGCATCATGACGTTCTCCACAGCATCAAAATCCCCAAGAAGGTAGTGGAACTGAAAGACGAAGCCCATCGCTCGGTTGCGCACAGCCGCAAGCTCTCGTGCCGGCAGCTCGAACAGCTCGTTGCCGGCCAGAACCACATCGCCCGAATCGGGGCTATCGAGCGCCCCCAAGAGGTGGAGCAGTGTGCTTTTACCTACCCCCGACTCACCAATCACTGCTACGCTCTCCTGCCTGGCAACAACGAGATCGAGCCCGGCCAGCACCCGTATCTCTTTCTCTCCGTCGTAGAAGGTCCGGCACAGGCCGCGGGCTTCCAGCGCCGTCTCCCTGTCGGCCGCCCTATTCATAGCGAAGCACGTCCACCGGTACGACCCGCGCCGCCTTCCAGGCCGGAAACAGGCAGGCTCCCAGACAAATGACCATGGAAGCCGCAGCCACCATGGCAAAATTGGAGCCGACGATGAGTACCGGGAGAGTCGAGACGTAGAAGACGCCCTCCGGCAGGTCGATGAACTCGTAGCGGTCGAGGCCGAGACATCCGAGATAGCCGATCAGCACGCCGAGCCCGGTCCCCACGGTGCCGATCAGAAGCCCCTTGAGCACGAAAACCATCGCGATGCTGCGGTCGGTGGCGCCCATCGCCTTGAGCACGGCAATGTCGCGGCGTTTCTCCTGCACGACCATGTAAAGGGTCGAGACGATGGTGAAGGCGGCGACCAGGATGATCAGCAGCAGCACCAGGAAGTAGGCGGTCTTCTCCAGCTGCAACGCCTCGAAGACGTTACGGTGCGCACGCGTCCAGCTCTCCACCCAATAGGGCGGACCGATGGCGCTGTTGAGATCGTGGGCAACCTCGGGGGCGTCGTAGGGGTCGAACAGTCGCGCTTCTATTCCGGTGGCCACCTCTCCGATTCCCAGCAGCGTGCGCGCGGCATCGATGCCGACGTAGAGAAGCGCGGAGTCGTACTCGGTCATTCCGGAGTCGTAGAGAGCAGCCACCACGAAGCGGCGGCTGCGCGGCAGCGCACCGAGCGGGCTCGCGCCCATGCGAGGCGACATCAGGCGCACGGTGTCGCCGGTTCCGACCATCAGCTTGCGTGCCAGCTCGCGGCCTAACATGACTGTCGGCAGCGAGGCGCCGGCTACCTCTACCCGCTCACCGAGGGCCGCGAGGTCGCCCTCGACGACGTAGTCCACGATTCCGGCGGTGCTGCTCGCAGAGCCGGGATCCACTCCACGCGCGAAGACACCCAGCAAGTGCTCGCCGGTAGAAACCAGCAGTTGTGACTGGACGACCGGAGCCGCGTCAATCACACGCTCGTCCGCGGCCACCACCTCGACCAGCTCGGCGGGCTCGTCTATGAGCCCGCTGCCCAGGCGCTTGCTGATGCGCAGGTGCGGATGCAATCCGAGTATCCTGGAGCGCAAGTCTTCCTCGAACCCGGTCATCACCGACATCGTGATCGTCAGCACCATGACTCCGAGAAGAACGCCGAGCGTGGCGATCACGGTTATGACCGAGACGAAAGTCTCGTTGCGCCGCGAGCGGAGGTAGCGCAGGCCTACGAAAAGCTCCCAGCCCATGCCCACCTCATCGAAGCGCACTGCCGTGTCCACAGACCGTACGCTTCCGCCACTGTCTCGTAGTCGCGATCTCTCACCGGCCACCTGCCGGCCGCAGATGAGGAAAGAGAATGACGTCGCGAATCGACGGCGAGTCCGTCAACAGCATGACGAGCCTGTCCACTCCTATCCCTTCACCCGCGGTAGGCGGCATACCGTACTCCAGAGCCTGCACGTAGTCTTCGTCGAGCATGTGCGCCTCTTCGTCGCCTTCCTGACGGCGGCGAACCTGCTCGAGGAAGCGTCCGCGCTGGTCCTCGGGGTCGTTCAGTTCAGAGAAACCGTTGGCTATCTCGTGACCGCCTATCATCAGCTCGAAGCGGTCCACGAAGCGCGGATCCTCGTCGTTGCGGCGCGCCAGCGGCGAGACCTCCACCGGAAAGCCGGTAATGAAGGTGGGCTGCACGAGGTGCTCCTCGGCAACATGCTCGAAGATCTCCGGCAGCAGGGCCAAGCCCTCGGCCTCGGTCTCCAAGCCTAGCTCGCCGGCCAAGCTCACCAGGCGGCCGGGGTCCAACGCCTCCTCGGGTGAAAGCGACGAGTGCTCGGCCACGGCTTCGGCCATGGTCATGCGCCGGTAAGGCGGCGCAAACTCGATCTCCACCTCCCCCGAGCGCACGCGGGTGTTGCCCGTCACCTCTCTGGCCAGCTCGGCCAGCATCTCTTCGGTCAGCTCCATCAGGTCCTCGTAGCGGGCGTAGGCCTGATAGAACTCACACATCGTGAACTCCGGGTTGTGCTGCCTGGATATGCCTTCGTTGCGAAAATTGCGGTTGAGCTCGAAGACGCGCTCGAATCCTCCGACGATCAGGCGTTTCAAGTAGAGTTCGGGAGCCACGCGCAGGTAGCAGTCCATGGACAGCGCGTTGTGATGAGTGACGAACGGCTTGGCCGCGGCGCCGCCTGCCAATGGCTGCATCATCGGCGTCTCGACCTCGAGGTAGCCGCGCTCGCCGAGAAATCGGCGCATGCCGGCAACCACCTGCGCGCGACTGCGAAACGTGTCGCGGACTTCCTGGTTGACGATCAGATCGACGTAGCGCTGCCGGTAGCGGGTCTCCTTGTCCGTCAACCCGTGCCATTTCTCGGGCAACGGCCTTATCGCCTTCACGAGCGGCCGAAACTGCTCACAGCGCAACGTCAGCTCCCCGGTGCGCGTACGAAAAAGGCTCCCCTCGGCTCCTACGATGTCGCCGGCATCGAGCTTGCGCACGACCGAATAGACATCTTCGCCGAGCTCGGCCTTGGCCGCATAGAGCTGCAGCGCGCCGCTGCTATCCTGGATCTTCAGGAAGGTGGTCTTGCCGAAACCGCGTACCGCCAGCACACGGCCGGCCAGGCGGTAGCGCCCGCTCTTGCTCTCGACACCCTCGGCGTCGAGCTCGGCGAATTCGCGCGCCAGCTCTCCACATCCCGCGTCCGGCCGATAGTCGTTGGGATAGGCCTGCCCACGCCCGCGCCAGGTCTCGAGCTTGGCCCGGCGGACCGCAATCTGCTCGTTTTCCGGCTGTGCCTCCGCGCTGGCGGCGCCACCGCCGCCGCCGCTCTTTGAACTCTGGCGTGTCATGTCGAAATGTCGAAGCTTGGCCCGTAGCGCCTTCAGGCGAGCCGGCAGTGCGCGAGAACTTAACCCGGCCCCTACAGGCAGTCAACTATGCCTCGTGCGCGGAGAAAAAAGAAAAACTTGAATTCCTACAGGGATTTACCTACCCTTCGCGGGTGTGGGGAACGGCCGTTTTGCGGCGTTTGGTTGGCGTGGCACATGTCGCTCTCTTGGCGCTGACCGCGCTAGCCGGCGCGGTGGCAATCAACAACGTCGCGGCTTTGTTGCTGGATTCGGATGCGCCCGCCGGCAAGGGCGCTGCCGTGTCCGAGGGCACGCCGGCAGTGGCCGCGCGTGACCGCAAGCGCATGGACACCTCCATCATTCTCAAGCGCAACCTCTTCGGCACCGAGCCGGTGGCGGTGGTAGAAGAACGCCCGCTGGCCTCCGCGGGAGGGATCGACTTGCTGCTGCGAGGGACCGCCAACGTGGAAGGCCGGGGCTTTGCCATCTTCGAGGACGCCTCCACCGGCGAGCAAGACGTTTTCGCCATAGACGAGCGCATCTTCGACGGGCCCCGCCTGCTGGCCATCGGCCCCGCGCACGCCATAGTCGTGAGAAAGGGAAAGCGGCAACGGATCGAGCTCGCCATGGCCTCCGAGGCGAGCTCGGCGGCGGACTCGTCGCGGGCGGCAGTCTCAGGCGGAAACGGCTCGCCAACGGGCGGAGTCAGGGAAACGGGCGACGGCAGCTTCTTGATTGACCGCCGCGAGGTAGACCACGCCATAGAGAACCTGAGTTTCGTCATGACGCAGGCCCGCGCGGTGCCGGTGCTGCGGGGTGGCGAGAGCGTCGGGTTCAAGATCTTCAACATAAAGCCCGGGTCGATTTTCGAGCGGCTCGGGATCAGAAACGGTGACATCGTGCAGAGGGTGAACGGGGTGGCGATCAACGATCCGTCCAGAGCCGTCGGCCTCCTCGATGAGGTACAGTCGATGGACCAGATCAAGCTGGACTTTCTGCGCGGCGGCAAGCCGGAAACTTTTGCCTACGCCATCCGATGAGAACTTTGACAATGAAGCACTCCCTCTGGTTAGCGGCTGCGCTGCTGACACTGAATACGGCCGCCTCGCAAGTGAGCGCCCAGACCGCACCTGGTAGCTCCGACCTGACGATGAACTTCGAGAACGTGGAGCTCCCGGTGTTCGTGCGCTTCGTCAGTGAAGTCACCGGTCGCAACTTCGTCTTCGGCGAGAAGGTCGAAGGGCCGGTGAGCATCGTCTCGCCCACACCGGTGAGCGCGGATGAGGCCTACGCCGTTTTTCGATCGGTGCTGGCCGTGCGCGGCCTGACCACCATCGACGATGGCGTCGTGATACGCATCGTGCCGGTAAGAGAGGCGCGCGCGCAGGGCCCAGGCATGCTCACGGCCGGTAGCGGAAGCGGGTTCGCCACCCGTCTCTTTCCGCTCTCGCACGTGGACGCACAAGAGATGGCCGACGTGCTCGCACCTCTATCCTCCAAGGAAGGCTCGATTGTAGCCTATGATGCCACCAACACGCTCATCGTGAGCGATTCGGCCTTCAACCTGGCCCGCATGGGAGCCATAACCGACACCCTCGACGTGCGCGGCCATCAGCAGTCCGTCAAGGTCATCCCGCTCGAACACGCAAACGCCGTGCGCGTCTCCGAGCAGATCGTCGAGATATTGGGCGAACG
>PIVZ01000818.1 GCA_003354045.1 bacterium | reverse complement strand
AGGCGGCCGTCATTGTGCTCGTGAATTTCCCGTTTACCGTAGCGACGGGCGGCATCAAACATCCGATATAGAACCGAGTTGCGCGCCAGCGCGTCGGACAAGTCACTGCGCCGCTTGCGCCGCATCCACGTCCAATAGTCGTCCGTGCCGCTACGAGTCCAGCTGTCGAAGTGAAGATTGTCCTTGAAATCGTTAGGGAAGAAACTGGCGAGAACGAGCTTTGGTTTTAGAGCCGGACCGACGTCTTCTAGCAAGCGCGCCTCGGCCATGTTCGAGTAGCCGTTCACACCCAACGTAGCCACGTTCATACCGATCTTGGCGCCGAGCCGCCGAACCCAACAAGCCTCGACAGGAGCGTCATCGCAAAAGCTGAAAGAATCGCCAAGAACGATAGCATCGAAAGGAGGATCGCCGCCCAGGTC
This sequence comes from bacterium, assembly GCA_003354045.1. Taxonomy (GTDB): domain Bacteria; phylum Desulfobacterota; class Binatia; order UBA1149; family CAITLU01; genus PIVZ01. Next base: position 1,428 of record PIVZ01000818.1, on the reverse strand, counting down.
GCGGCGGCCGATCGGGAGACCGTCAATGGGTCTTGTTCGAATCGATATTGCCCGCCCTTCGGAGGGGAAGGTCATATCGACGTCCGGTCGCAACGCGAAGCCTAGCCGCGCGTCGCCCTGCATCATCCCCTCCCACGAGTTGCGCGCATCGTAGATTCGTTGCACGGCGCGAATCTTGGCCGGCATGTAGTCCGGGAAAAGGCGCGGGACGGTCTCGATAACCGCAACTCCGAAGAGGAGTAACACGAATCCCAGGGCCATCGTCGCCAGCCGCATCTGTCGTTGTCGGGGGAATTGAGTCATCTCGAAAAAATGTGAGCCGTACACAGGACAGCTATTCGCATCCGTCCTTTGCCGAGACTGTCCCCCGCTCGAAGGCGACTGCACCCACAGTATCGCCTTCGACGCTCACAGCGATTCTTGGATTTCGGTTGCTGCTCATCGCGGACCACCAACCGGCATCCGCAGTTTCTCTTTACACTCTAGGGGCTTGGCGATCAACCACTCTATTTTTCGGCCCCGCGCGTGACGCGGCGCTCCAAAGACAACCGAGCACCTGAAATGGTGGGCGGTGGCAGGCTCGAACTGCCGACCCCCGGCTTGTAAGAGCGATACAGGACGACGAGAGCAACGAGGACTGACGGGGGTTTTCGTTGCTGCACTTGAGCTTAGGCCGAAGGGACCGTTCTGTGGCTTTCGATGCTTTACGGTCTCTTTAGATAGCCAACTGACACCAGAACTGACACCAGATCGGGACGGCGCTCGGAGTGCGACGGGCAACCTCTGGCTCCGGAACGAAACACTGCCTCACCCCCTACCCTGCACACGTAGCGCTCTAGACACCGTACAGGCTCTCTCCTGCCCTCCCAGGCCGCGAAACTAGCCGTACAGGTAGGAGGGTAGCCGTCCGCTGCGATTGAGTAGCCGGGAAGGCGCGGCCGTGTCGGTGCCGGGCCGAAGGCTCTGCTGATGGCAACTCAGCCTTCCAGATTCGCGGCGCGTTCCTGACTGACGGTGGCCGAGACCCGAATCCCCCCAGGGGGGCCTTGTGCATGTGTAACGTTGCCCTCTTGCTCCCCGCCGCCAAGAACGGGCTTTCGCTGTTCCGCGTAGCGAGGACTCGCCAGAGGGCGCTGGGTAGGTTCGCAGTCGATCTAGCTCCGAAAAGACAGCACAGCGGCGCTGTTTGGGGGTAGACTGGTTCCGGCATTCCACGGCCGCGCCCAACGGTGGTGCGGTGCAGGGAGCGCCCGCGTCGGCTTTAGGAGCAAGAGCAAAGAGGGAGCCCGAAGGCTCCCCCTCGCTCGATGCGGTTACCAGAGGCCCCGCGAGTCGATCACAAGCCGCCGCGCACCGCGCGAACATGTTGTCCGAAGGTCTTATTGCCGAAGAAGCCGGAGCCAACATCGAAGTTCACGATCCACTCGA
>PIVZ01000817.1 GCA_003354045.1 bacterium | reverse complement strand
CGTCGTGCAGCTTCGCCGGCGAATTCGTCAGCTCGACCTGCGTCCCAAGTCCGCCGCGGAGGCGTTCCTCAGGATGCGGCGTATCCCCGGAGAGCAAGGCCAGGTCGACTGGGCCCACCTCGGCCGCATGCGCGTCGGTCAGTCCGAGCGGCCGCTGTACGCCTTCGTCGTGGTGCTCGCCTGGTCTCGCGCCGTGCACGTGGAGTTCGGGTTCGAGCAGAACGCCGCCGCCGTCGCTCGGGGCCACATTGCGGCCTTCAAGGCGTTCGGCGGCGTTCCTCGCCAGCTGCTCTACGACAACATGAAGACGGTCGTCGTCGAGCGCGTGGGCGAAGCCTTCCGCTTCCACGATCGGCTTCTGGAGCTCGCCGCGCACTACCACTTCGCACCGCACGTCTGCCACCCCGGCCGGCCCAACGAGAAACCCAACGTCGAAAGGAGGATCAGGGATCTGCGCACGTCGTTCTTGGCGGGACGATCATTCTGGTCGCTGGCCGAGCTCCGTGAAGGCTTCGAGCGCTGGCGCACCGAGGTCGCCGACCAGCGTCCTTGCCCAGACAAGCCGAAGCTGACCGTGGCGCAGGCCCGCGACATGGAACGAGAACGCCTGCTACCGCTTCCCGAGCACGACCTGGACGGCGATGACATCCGTGCCACCACTGCTCACAAGCAGCCCTACATCCGCTACGACACGTGCCTGTACTCGATCCCGCACGAGCTGGTTGGCCAGCCGCTGACACTGGCCGTCGGCGCCAACCGCGTGCGGGTGATGCACCAAGGCGCCGTGGTGGCGGAGCATGCACGGTCGTGGGAGCGCGAGCAGGTCATCGAGAAACCCAAGCACCTCGACGGGCTCGCTGAGACCAAGCGACGAGGCAACGTCGCCCGAGGCCGCACGCGGCTACTGGACGCTGTGCCACAGGCCGAGGCGCTATACACCGAGCTGGCTGCTCGCAACGAGCCGATGGGACCACAAACAGCCGCGCTCCTTCGCCTGCTCGACCGTTACGGCACCGAGCGTCTCGGCCAAGGCATCGAGCAGGCCATGGAGCGGGGCACGCCACTTGCGTCCTCGGTTGGCCAGCTCCTCAGCCAACGCGACCGCGCCGACAAGAAACCACCGCGGCTACCGCTGCGGCTGCCAGACCATCCGGGTGTCCGCGACCTCGACACCACCAACCATGACCTCGGGGGATACGATGAGCTCTGATCTGAAGACGATGCTGGGTGAGCTCGGGCTTCGCGGCCTGGCGGCGGGCCTCGATGATGTCGTAGCTCGGGCCAGCAAGGGGCGTTGGGGACCCATCGAGCTGCTCGAAGAGGTAGTCCGTATCGAGAAGCTGGACCGGGCTCGGCGCAGCCTGGAGCGGCGCCAAACGCGAAGCCGCATCGGCGCCTTCAAGCCCATGGAGGACTTCGACTGGAACTGGCCTTCCAAGATCGACCGTGCGGTCGTGGAACGGGTGCTGTCGCTGGCGTTCGCCAACGAGGGCGCCAACGTCATCGTCGTTGGCGCCCACGGCCTCGGCAAGACGATGCTCCTCAAGAACATTGGCCACCAAGCCATCCTGCGCGGCTCGACCGTGCTCTTCGTGACCGCTGCCAAGCTCCTCAACGACCTGTCTGCTCAAGACTCCCCGCGCGGACTCCAGCGCCGTATCAAGCACTATGCCGGTGTCGCTGTGCTCTGCATCGATGAGCTTGGCTACCTCTCCTACGACAACCGCGCGGCCGACCTCCTCTTCGAGGTCGTCTCCAGGCGATACGCCGCCCACAAGCCGATCGTCCTGTCCACCAACCTCGCCTTCAAGGACTGGGACACAGTGTTCCCGAACGCCACGTGCACCGTCGC
>PIVZ01000816.1 GCA_003354045.1 bacterium | reverse complement strand
GAGGACGCCGACGTGGCCACCACCGATTCGATCACCGGGTGGCTCGGTGACCACCACGCGGCGATCGAGGTCGAGGTGCACGTTGGTGGGCAGCCTCTCTATCCATACCTCTTGGCCGGCATGTACGGGCTTTTCGGTGAGAACCCTCGAGTCGTCTATCTGGCCCAGGTGCTGATGGGCATTGCCTCGGCCTTGCTCGTCTATGGCATCGCCAGGGTCTTGTTCGATCCCACCGTCGCGATCGTCGCCGGACTGATGGCGGCGGCCTTTGCACCGCTGGTCTTCTACGAGACCTTGCTGCTGCGCTGTTCGCTCATCACGTTTCTCGGGCTCGCTGCCGTGCGAGTGCTCGTCGGACTCTGGAGAGAAGAGACGCCTGCGCCATCCGCTGTCCCCGCCGTGGTCGGCTTGCTCCTCGGTCTGCTCATACTACTGAAGGCCTCGGCGGTGCTGTTTGCAGCGACAGTCGTCGCCGTTCTCGTTCTCTATCCCCCTGCGGCCGCATCGCGCCGTCTGGCCATTCTGGCCTCCCCGCCGGTCGCCGCCACGCGCCGTATCACGATCGCCTTGGCGCTTGCCGGCGGAATCACGCTCGCCCTGGTGCCGCTCATTGCACGAAACCTTACCGTCGGCGTAGCGCCGCTCAGCGTCGCGGCCTCCGGGCCGCTGAATTTCATCAACGGCAATGCGGCCGATGCCATCGCGCTGGGTCGCATCGGGATAAGCAGCCACGCTGTGGACATCATGCAATCCACCGGTGGCAGGTCGGCACCGGTCGTGCGCGCCACCTTGGCCACGCACGAAGGGTTGTGGAGTTGGCCTCGTCTGCTAGTCGGCAAGCTCCTGGCCTTCTGGCACCGCACTCCGATTTCCAACAACGTGAGCTATGGTTACTTCCTGCTGCACGCCCCGGTGCTTGCGTGGCTGGGCATAGGAATGGCCGTGATTGCACCGCTGTTCGCCGCCGGCCTCATGCTCGGATTGAAGCGCCACCGAGTTGGCATCGAGTCTCGGGCTGACCAAGAAGAACCACAGACGAGTCGAGGGGCGGCAAGGCTGATGCCGTTGGCATATGTGGGGACGGGTCTTCTCACCTGCCTGATCTTCTACGACCTCGCCCGCTTTCAAGTACCGATCGCCATGATGATGATTCCGTTCGCGGCCCACGGCCTCGTTACGCTCGTACGCCTTTCGAGGGGTGGACTCTACCTTCACATGGTCGCACCGGTGATGATGGCCGCCGTCATGGCGGTGCTTGTCTTGTGGCCATACCCGAGAGCGATCCCGCATATGCGTCTTGCCGACTACGGCGTGCACAACGAGATCACCTCCCATCTGGCGAGACTCGAGGTTGCGGCCGGTGATCTCGACGCTGCCGTAGAGCTGCTCGAGAGACAACTCGCTACACAGCCCCGAGAGCTACTCGAGATCGAGCCGAGCGCCGAACCGGCAAGACTGCCCGACTATCTCGGCCCCGTAGCCGGCAGCTTCTCCGATTTGCACGAGATTGCAGCCCAGCTTTGCCAGAGACTCGGCCGGTCAGAGCGCGCTTCGTCTCACGAGCGGCGGGCTCGCACCCTGTCCATGGTCGAGCGCGCCTACGAGTCGAGCGCCACTGTGACACGCCCCCATATGCGGCCTAATCGGTGAGGTGTATGATATAGGTCGCATCAACTAGCCGGGGCGATCGCGGGGGGCCGGGCGAACCGGCGTCGCCACGGAGTGAAGGATGGCAGCTCGCTGTTACATATTCTCTGACCTGGAGCTGGCGGTGGCCAGCGGCGGGGGACTTGCCGGTTTCCGGGGGGATTCCTGAGTGGATTCCTTCGGCTTCTGGCTCTCTATCTGCTGCC
>PIVZ01000815.1 GCA_003354045.1 bacterium | reverse complement strand
CCACGGCCATGCTCGGCAGCGCTGTTATTGATTACGAGTCGATGGCGGACTCTCTCATGGAATGCCGGCGCCGTCTGGCGCCGCTGGTCATGGACACCTCGAGCTTCCTCGATTCGCGACTCAGGTCCGGCAAACGGGTCCTGTTCGAAGGCGGGCAGGGGGTAATGCTCGATGTGGATCATGGCTCCTACCCCTACGTGACCTCGTCCAATACAGGTGCGGGCGCCATTGCCTCCGGCGCCGGCGTCGCGCCGCGCCTGGTAAGCAAGGTCGTCGGCATCTCCAAGGCCTACACGACGAGGGTGGGCAGTGGGCCGTTTCCCACCGAGCTCGACGACGCCATCGGCGAGCACCTACGCCACGAAGGCGTGGAGTTCGGTGCGACCACCGGCCGACCGCGCCGTTGCGGTTGGTTCGACTCGGTGGTGCTGCGCAAGACAGTGCGCGTGAGCGGGGTGGACTCGATCGCGCTCACCAAACTCGACGTGCTCACGGGCATCGAGCGCCTGCGCGTCTGTATCGCCTATCAGCTCGACGGGCGCACCATCGATTACGTGCCGGCGCTGGTCTCGGACTTCGAGCGCGTGGAGCCTGTCTACGAGGAGTGCGAGGGCTGGACCGAGGACATCTCGTCAGTGGTGAGCATGGACGACCTGCCGGAGGCCGCGCGTGCCTACGTCAGACGCCTGGAAAACCTGATTGGCGTGCCCGCCGACATCGTCTCCACGGGCCCTGGCAGAGACCAAACCATCCTGCGTAGAGAACCCTTCGACGCCTAGGCGGCTCGGGCGAGCCTCCTGGCCCGGGAGTCAGTGGCCCGCGGGGGCGCCGCCCTTACGTGGGTCGGAGGCGGCCCTGAGGAGCGTGTTGCCGTCGGCGGTCACCGATTCCACGACCTGCACGGAGGCCTGGCCGGGTAGTTGCAGCACCTCGTGGCCGCGGCGGGCAAGGCTGGCACGCACGCTTTCGCTTATGCCCTTCTCGACGCCGAGTATCTCCGGTAGCCACTGGTGGTGAATGCGCGGCGCCGCCACTGCCTTTCCGGCCGGCATGCCGAACTCGAGCACGTTGAGCATGGTTTGTAAGGTGGCGGTGATGATCAACGGCCCGCCGGAGGCGCCGGCCACCAGGCGCACTCGCCCGTTGCGCAGCACTATGGTGGGCGACATGCTCGACAGCGGCCGTTTGCCGGCTGCCACGCTGTTGGCTTCGTTGCCGATCAGTCCGAAAGCGTTGGGTACGCCGGGCTGGATGCTGAAATCGTCCATGGTGTTGTTGAGGATGATCCCGTAGCCGGGCACGCCGACCAGACTGCCGAATGCGGTATTGACGCTGGTGGTGCAGGCCACGGCGTTGCCGTCGGCATCAATGATCGAGATGTGCGTGGTGCCGCTGTCGGTTGGTGGAGAACTGTTGCCGTACTTCGCGGAGGGTACGACACCGAACGCGCTCAGCCCGCCCCTGATCCCCGCCGTGTGGGCCGGCGATAGTAAGCGCGGCAGTGGAATCTCGACGAAGTCGGGGTCTCCGTAGTAGGTCGCCCGGTCGGCAAAAACGGCCTTCAAGACCTCGGCCAGCAGGTGAAGGTAGGTGGGCGAGTTGTGGCCGAGGTCGCGGAGCGGGTAGGGCTCGAGGACCGAGAGCGCCGCGGCCATGGTGCCGCCACCCGAGCTTGGCGGCGGCATCGATATGAGCTTGGCGCCCTTGTAATCCACGATCAACGGCTGGCGCTCGACCGGTCGGTAGGCGGCCAGGTCGGCCATCGTGAGCATCCCGCCGCGTGCCCCGGCGGCGGCAACGATGGCCTCGGCGATGGCCCCTTCATAAAAAGCGGGCGCGCCGCTTTCCACGAG
>PIVZ01000217.1 GCA_003354045.1 bacterium | reverse complement strand
TTCCCTGCTCATAGAACCAGGCCATGCTGTCGAGACCATCGACGTCGCCCTGCTCGGCAGCAAGCCTGCACCAGTAAGCCGCCCAGCCGGCGTGCGGAGCGAGTCCCCAGCCCTTGTAGTAGTGCCACCCGAGCTGGTTTTGCGCGCGCGAGTCCCGGCGTATGGCCGCTCGGCGCAGCCAAGCCACCGCCGCGGTGTCGCTCGGGGGGAAACCCTGGCCGCTATGATGCATGACGGCCACGAAGAACTGCGCCTCCGGATGTCCTTGCTCGGCGGCGGCCAGCAGGTGCTCGGCTGCCTTGTCGTAATCACGCGGGACGCCCCTGCCTCTCCGGTAGAGCATCCCGACGTGGTGCTGAGCATCGCCGTGGCCCTGCTTGGCAGCCCGTTCCAGCCAGTAGACCGCGTGCCCCGCGTCACGGACGACACCGTCACCGCTTTCGTAGCGAAGTCCGAGTCGGTACTCGCTAACGGCAAGCCCCGAAGAGGCCGAAGCGAGAAGAGCCTCGACGCTGTCATCGAGGGGCGCGATAGCGCCCCGCGCCACCGCCGTGGGGGTATCGTTCTCCCCGCCATGGGCAGCAACGGCGAGAAACACGAAAACTGCGGCCACCGCCCCCCACCCTGACCGATAGTGTCGTTTCAACCTCATCCCGCTCCACCTGGAAGGCCGAGACAGCACCCGGCCACATCCCTGGTAGGTCCAGTATAGAATTGCCGGGACTGCCCAGGTAGTCGGTCGCCGGCGTAGGTGGACATGCCGCCCGGCTGCGCCGACCCCTGCCCGCCTCTTGCGGGAGAGAAGTCGAAACGACTTTACCAATACGCTTTTTCTCTACTATATTCAGCTATTTACCAAGACCATCGAGAATCCGCTTGGCTCAGTGAAGGCCGCTTCCTATGTTGCGAGGCATCGAGGGCGCCGCAGCGCAGCGCCACCTTGGTGGCCACCGGTCAGACCGCCGCGGGCAGATGCCGTCAACGGAGCACGCGTTCGTCGCGGATGTCCCGGAGCGGCGCCGGGACCCGACCAGTGGCGCCGGCATGAGCGACGTCACATAAAGACGCCAGGAGCACAAGAAGCAGGGAGCCCGATGGAAGAAGGACCGGAATCGCTCGAGCAGTATCGCCAACCGACCTCGTTCGTCGATAGTGACACACCGGAGGTGATCGAGTTCGCCAACCGTACGGTGGGCGACGCGAGCACCGACGTGGACAAGGCCGTGCGGCTCTACTACGCCGTTCGCGACGGCCTCTGGTACAACCCGTACGACGTCGTGGGCGAGCGCGATGACCTACGGGCCAGCGTCATCACCGGCAAGAAGTCCGCGTTTTGCGTACAGAAGGCGACTCTCCTGGCCGCCGCCGCACGAGCCGTCGGCATCCCGGCCCGGCTGGGCTACGCCGACGTTCGCAATCATCTCGCCAGCGCCAAGCTGCTCGAGGCAATGGGCACCGACCTCTTCATCTATCACGGCTACACCGAGCTCTATCTGGAAGGTAAGTGGGTCAAGGCCACCCCGACCTTCAACAAGGAACTCTGTGAGCGCTTCGAGGTAAAGCCTCTCGAGTTCGACGGGCACAGCGACGCGCTTTTCCACGAGTTCGACCATGAAGGGCGCCGGCACATGGAGTACATCCGCGACCGCGGCGTCTACGCAGACCTACCCTACGACGAGATGCTGGAGGCATTCCACGAGATCTATGGGGGCACCTTCGGCCTGTTCGCTTCATCCTCCGAAGATCCGGTCTTCAATCCCCCCACAGAATGAACCTGACGGGTGTCCACTCGGCGTCGGCAAACCGCTACTGATGGCGATGAGGACGACTGACGGCTGAAAGAAAGGCCCGCTCCACCGGTGCGACGGCGTCAGCCCTTGGCGCCGTGCTTCTTCAGGAGCTCCACAAGAGCGGCGTCGGCACCCGCCGCGTTGGCCTCGTCGAGCGGAGTGCGTCCGCTGCGGTCGCGTATGTTGGCATTTGCGCCAGCCTCGAGAAGCACCGGCACGACGTCGGGGTGGCCCAGCTTGATGGCCATGTGGATGGCCGCCTTTCCGAAGCCGTCCTTGGCGTTTACCTGGGCCCCTCTGGTCAGCAGAATCTTGGCTACCTCCGCCTTGCCGCTCGAAGCCGCGGCGTGCAGCGGCGCCCAGTCGTACTGGTTCTTGACGTTGACGTCGGCGCCGGCGTCGAGAAGTACGGTCACGACATCTGCAAAGCCGTTCTGTACGGCATAGTGCAATGGCGCCCAGTCCTTGCCGTCGATGACGTCGGGATCAGCGCCGCGTTCGATGAGGAGTCGGGCCATGTCTCCGCGCCGCTCCCAGACCGCATGATGCAAGGCCGTGGCGTCGTTGCGCCCTTTGCTGTCGATGTTCACCCCGGCGGCCAGATTGGCCTCTACCTGAGCCACGTCGCCGTTGGCGACGGCTACCTCCAGAGACACGCTGGGTTTGTCGCTACCGCTGCCGGAGCAACCCATGAACAGCACGCCCATGGCGATGACGATAGATGTTGAAAGCTTTCCCATGCGACGACCTCCCTATCTCTCGGATCGACCTCACGGTCGCGGACCGGCTCTCTTACTACAAGCAGCCACCGCCGGAGTAAATGGCGCGGCTGGGCCTTTGAACCGGCGGACCCGCATAATGGTCGATTCCCAAACGGAGGGGACTCACCTATCTTGAAGCCGCGATGGCCGAAACCAGGTACACCTTCTGCCGAATCTGCGAGGCGCTGTGCGGCCTCGAGATCACGGTCGATAGTAGCCGCATCCTCGAAATCAAGCCCGACCGCAGGCACGTCACCAGCAAGGGATACGTATGTATCAAAGGGCTCCGGCAGGATCTGATTGTAGACTCTCGTGACCGCCTCAAACGCCCCTTGAAACAGCACCACGGCCGCTGGGAGGAGATCTCGTGGCAGCAGGCACTGACCGAGATCGGCATCCGTCTGCGCGGCATTCGAACTGCCCACGGACCGGATGCCGTTGCCATGTACATGGGCAATGCTGCCGGCTTCGGAATCCTTCACTCCCTCTTCGCGTTCGGGCTCATGCAGGGAATCGGCTCCAGAAACCTATTCACCTCGGCCTCGCAGGGTTCCAGCAACAAGCTCGTCGTCGCACGACACATGTACGGCTTCCCACTCCTGCAGCCCTTCCCGGATCTTGCCAATACAGACTGCCTGATCTTCGTGGGCTCGAACCCAGTGGTCTCGCGTATGAGCTTCGTGCAGGCCCCGAATCCCGACGCACTCTTGCGTGGCATCGAGAAGCGGGGCGGGCGCGTGTTCTTCGTGAATCCTCGGCTCACCGAGTCCGCACGCGTGGCCGGAGAGCAGGTCTTCATCCGTCCCGGCAGCGATGTCTTTTTCTTCCTCGCTTTCTTGAACGAGCTCATCGCCGGTGCCGGTGTGGACCACGCGCGGGTGGCCCGTTGCATGATCGGATATGCGGAGCTCGAGAGCGTTGCCCGGCCGTGGACGGCGGAGAAGGCCGAAGAGGCCACTGGCATAGCGGCAGGCAAGCTGCGTGAGATGGTCGCCGCATATCGCGAAGCCGACGGCGCCGCTCTCTACAGCGGCACGGGAGTCGGTCAAGGGCCACACGGCACTCTCGCCGTGTGGGTGCAAGAGGCCATCAATGCGGTCTCCGGGAATCTCGACAGGAAGGGTGGAACGCTGGTGGGGAGAGGGCTCCTCGATCTGGCCGCTCTAGGCAAACGAAGCGGGCTCGGTTTGCGGCCCGACAGGTCGAGAGTCGGCTCAATAGACTCGGTGGCCGACACCTTTCCGAGCGGCCTGCTGGCTCGAGAAATCGAGACCCCGGGAAGAGGACAGGTGCGCGCCCTGCTGTGCACCGGCGGCAACCCGCTGCTGTCCGTGCCTGACTCCGACGGCCTCGAGCAAGCCCTCGGCAAGCTCGACCTGCTGGTCACCGTCGACATCTTCCTCGGCGAGACGGCCAGCAAGGCCGACTATGTGCTCCCCGGTGTGACCGCGCTCGAGCGGCCCGATATCCCCTACCTCCTGCACTCGCTGGCAGCAATGCAGCTCTCGCCATACCTCCAGTACACGGACAAGGTCGTCGAGCCGCTCGGTGAACAGCGCGACGAAGCGCTCGTCTTCGTCGACCTCGCCCGTGCCGTGGGCGTAAACATCTTTGGCTCGCGCATGATTCAAACCGCCTTCGACGCCGGCAGGGTGGCCGCTCGTCTGCCGGTGGTGGGCAGACACATGGCGATCACTCCAGAACGCATGATCGCTTTTCTCCTTGCACGCCTACGCGGAGGAAGCAGGAGAAGCCTGCGCAAGAGCCCGCACGGGATATCGCTCGAGCCAACCGAGGCGGGCGATTTCCTGGGCACGCGAGTGGCGACCGAAGACGGGATGGTGAATCTCTCGCCTGCGAAGTTCGTGGCTGCAACCGCCAGCCTGAGCGCTGACTTCGCTGCGGCCGTGGCAAGCCGGGACCGGCTCATGCTGATCGGCAAGCGCGAGCGCATGAGCCACAACTCGTGGATGCACAACGTCGAGCTGTTCGTGCGAGGAAGGCGGCGGACGAACTACCTCTACATGCACCCGGAGGACGCGGGACGGATACGCTTGGCCGACGGAAAGATGGCGCTGGTAATCTCGGCCACCGGCAGCGTCAGCGTTCCGGTGCGCGTCAGCACGGACGTCATGCCGGGCACGGTCGCTCTACCCCATGGCTGGGGACATCAAGACGCGGCCGGGCTGACAGTGGCACGTGAAACTCGAGGGGTTAACTTCAACCGCCTGTGCGCCAGCGGGCCGGAATCACTCGAGGCCCTATCCGGCTCGGCCCACCTGACGGCCATTCCGGTCGAAGTCAAACGGGTCGAATCCGACTCGCCACCCATCGAATCCGTCCACGAGTGAAGGCACTTGCGGCTCGCCGCGCCGGGGGCACCGGAAAAATAGGATATTCTCTTTGCTCCGTCGCTAGCGGCCCGCGGAGATGATCGCGCTCAACTCGAAGTAATCTTCAGTCGTGCCTTCCTGGTCGCCGATATTGAGGTACCAGCCCTGCTCGCCGGGGAAGCGATGGCTCGGTAGAGCACAGTAGGTGGCGTGCTCGAGCTGCATATCGACCATCGCGATCGAAGGGTTGTAGCTCACATGGTAGTCGAAACCGTATTTCGCACCCGGAAAAGGATGGGTCGCGTACATGAAGTTGTTGATCCAGACCTTCCACAGCTCACCGGCCTGGTCGTAAATCTCCGTCCACGGGATGCGATAGCTCTCCTTGTCCAGATAGATCAGACGCTTCGAGTAAGCGTACTGAGGCAGCTTGGAAATGCCTTCTATGACCCATACTTCGCGTGGCTCCCAAGGACTGTCGTGAACGAAATCGCCGGAGGGCTCTCCCCACTTCACCGGGAAGTTCTCACTGTGGAAGTTGGCCAGCACCTTCTTTTCGCCCAGGTACCTCCAGGTAGACCACGCCACGTTGCCGGCGTAACCGGCATAGCTGTCCTGGTCCGTGTCCTGACCGAAAAGGGCATCGGAGCGTTGTGCCGACGACAACCTGCGCACGCGCCTGAGCTGCGGCAGATAGAGCCAGCTGTCGTCCTGGCGGGTGTGATCAACGTAGCGGTTGGAGGTGAATCCAGTCCCTTTGAGGTCAAAGGGCTCGATCATCGGGTACATGGCCTCCTTGTAGCGCGCCCCGTCCGGGCTGGGCATCTCCGGCTTGGGCTCCACGATCGTGCGCTCGCGGAAATAGAGCCGGCGCAGATGTTCGATGAGGAAGTGCCTCTCCACCCGAACCGGTTCGCCGTCCCTGCCGAGGGTCCCCGTGTCACAGTCGAAGTTGCGCAGGTCGAGGTCGTCCACGGGGATCGCCGCGTTGAAGTTGAACATGTGCTTGGCCGCGACTTGCGGATCGTTGTCGTCCACCTCGGCAAACGCGAGCCCGGCCACGTGATTGATGAGGTGGGTGGAGTCCTCCGAGATCTCCACCTGCGCCGAGTACTTCTCGGTGGCCTCTTGAAAAGGCGGTGGATGCTCGACCCGTTTGTACTCGCTGACCCTCATCTTGACGCCACGATCGACGATCCAGCGCAGCGCCGGACCGAGGAACTCCATGTATTGATCGGCATTGGACCTGTCGATGATCATGCCGGCCGGAGGCTGTTGCTCCGCCACCGCCGGGCCGGTCAGCAATACGAGGATGGCAACACCTGTCAGAACTGATTTTCCAAGACGCATGTACGGGACTCCTCCGATTCGTTTCCGCCGGCGGTCTCGGCGCTCCTGCCTACCGGCCTGCCGCGGCCTACAACGGCAGTCTCGCCTCTCGGCTCCCTCTAACACGGGGATGGGGTGGGCAACCTGGGCAGCGAATTCGTACAGAGAGTGTGCGCTATTGGCAAACGTCACTCAACCGACATTCTGCACTCGGGATGGCGGAACAACGGTCGCAGCGACGAAAGAGGGGCAATGAACCGGAAATTCTTGGTCGACGGCGCGCTTGAGAATTACCAGGGCGTCGGTGGCCGAGATCGAACCGTCGCCGTTGGCGTCGCACAGCGGGAGCGGACACGGATCACCTGCCACGGCGGCCTGGAGTGCGATCAGGGCATCGGTCGTTTTCACTTCGCCATCACCGGTCAGGTCGCCGCACAGGACGCCACCAGGCACCGTGGTCGTCGAGGTGCTGGTTGACGTGGAGGTGGTAGAGGTCGTCGTCGTGGTGGTCGTGGATGTCGTCGGCGGCGCCAGCGTAGTGGTGGTCGTAGATGTCGTGGTGGTGGACGTGGTGCTGGTCGATGTCGTGGTCGTCGTGGATGTCGTCGGCGGCGCCAGCGTAGTGGTGGTCGTAGATGTCGTGGTCGTCGATGTCGTGGTCGTCGAAGTGGTCGTGGTTGTCGAGGTGGTAGTCGTCGTCGTGGTACAGCCGGGAATTTCCTCGTTCACGCACCCCACATCCGGCTCGCAACTTTCCGTCGTACACGGGTGGTCATCGTCGCAGTCCGGCGCAGGGCCACCCACACACAACCCTTCCGAACAGGCGTCGACCGTCGTACACGCGTTCTCGTCGTCGCACGGGTCTCCAATCGCCTCGACAATGCACTCAGCCGAGCAACAATCGCCATCCACGGTATTGCCGTCGTCACACTCTTCGCCGATGTCGAGGTTGCCGTCGGCACACGCCGAAATGAGCCCCCACCCAATGTCCACGAGCGCGGCTGCGGTCAGCCCGGCAGCGTGATTCGGCCCCGTATAGCTCGGCTCCATGAGCTGGTCGGGCCACAGCCGCGTGTCGAAATGATGCAGGGAGCTGCCGAGCTCGAGCGGGTCGGGCGCGTACATGAACACATGGCCGCTGCCGGTATGCCTGCCCGCGGCCAAGACGACGCCGGCCGCGGTAGTGGCCGGGCCGATCCAGTGTAGATCGGTATCGTCGATGGCTGAGAGAACCCTCTCGGCGTCCGACATCTGGTCCCAGGTGCGGCCCAAGCTGTGGTCCTCTAGGTTGACGAGGAAATGGTCGTCATAAAAGACGCCGCCAAACCAGAAGCTGGCCCC
>PIVZ01000216.1 GCA_003354045.1 bacterium | reverse complement strand
CAACCCGCTGGTGGGCGAGACCGCGGTGACCGTCGTCGAGATGCTGGACAAGGTCGCCATGGATACCTCCCCCGAGAATCGCTGCGTTCTGATGGAAGGAATGCGCAGCAGGGGAATTGCGGTCCTCGTCAACACCAAGGTCAAGGAGTTCTTGGAGGACGGCGCGGTGATCGAGCGTGATGGAACCGAACAGGTCATCCGTGGGATCAACCGAATCGTGTTGTGCATGGGCAGCAAGTCGGTCGATACCCTGAGCGAAGCGCTTCAAGGCAAGGTGGGCGAGGTGTTCACGATCGGCGATGCCAAACAGCCGCGTACCCTACTCGAGGCCATCCACGAAGGCCGTGAAGCGGCGATGGCTATCTGAACAGCCGGCGCAACCGTCACACGTTGAAGCGATAGTTCACGACGTCGCCGTCTTGCACGACGTAGTCCTTGCCTTCGAGCCGTATCTTGCCCGCGGCTTTTAACGCGGCTTCGCTGCCCCCTTCCATCAGGTCTTCGAAGCGATAGACCTCGGCGCGGATGAAACCGCGCTCGATGTCACTGTGAACCTTGCCCGCCGCCTTGCGGGCCACTGTGCCGCGGCGAATCGGCCACGCCCGGCACTCGTCCGGTCCGGCGGTAAGGAAGCTTATGAGATCGAGCAACCGGTAGGCCGAGCGGATGAACTCGTCGCGCGCCGGCTCGCCCAGTCCGAGCCCCTCCAGGAATTCGCTCTGCTCGTCCGGCTCGAGGGCCGCAATTTCCGCTTCGACCTGTCCACACAGCGCCATCGAGACCTCGTTGTCGCCGCGCGCGCTCGGCGTGCGCAGCTCGGCGGATGCCTCATCGGCCCACGTGCTCTCCGAGAGGTTGTAGAGCGTGATGAGCGGCTTCGCCGATAGCAGCTGGACGCCGGAGAGAGCGGCAAGATCGTCAGCGTCGAGCGACAAGGTACGCAACGGCTCACTGGCTTCGAGCTGTGCGACGTAGCGCGCGACCAGATCCACGTCGGCCCCGCGGCGCGCCTCCTTCTGCCAGCGCGCCTGCAAAGATTCCAGGATGGCGAGATCGAGTAGCATCATCTCTTCGTTGAAGCGCTGCCCGTCGCGCAATGGATCGACCTCTTCGGCAACCATCGGGCTCTCGAAGGCGCGCACTACGTGAACGAGCACGTCCACGTTGCGCATGTTCTGAACGACATCCGTGGGGAAGGCGCCGGTGTCGGCGCGCCCGCCGCCGCCGACGTCCACGAAGGTGATCTCGGCGTAGACCTTCTTCTTGGGCTGAAAGAGATCCGCCAGGTCATCCACACGGCGGTCCGGTACCTTTATGTTACCGAGACTCACCGTTCCCTGGGTGCCGCTGCTTCCCGGGGCCAGGGCCTGGAAGACCGTAGATTTGCCGCTGCCTGGATAGCCGCAGATACCGACACGCATCCTAGTTTCCTCTCTCGCTTTTTCGGCCGGATCGCTATCCGCTACTCGCCGATGATCTTCACCAGCACGCGCTTGCGCCGGCGGCCGTCGAACTCGCCGTAGAATATCTGCTCCCAAGGGCCGAAGTCCATCTCGCCCTCGGTTATCGCCACCACCACCTCGCGGCCCATGATCTGCCTCTTCAAGTGAGCATCCCCATTATCCTCGCCGGTGCGGTTGTGGCGATAGTGGCTGAGCGGCTCGTGCGGCGCCAGGCCTTCGAGCCAGTCCTCGTAGTCTTGATGCAGGCCCGACTCGTCGTCGTTGATGAAGACCGAGGCGGTTATGTGCATCGCATTGACAAGCACCAGACCCTCTGTGACGTCGCTTTCCTTGATGCACTCATCCACATCGGGGGTGATGTTCACCAGACCTCTGCGGCTGGGGACGTTGAACCATAGTTCTTTTCGATAGCTTTTCATGGGCTCTCCATGGACGGCGCGGTCGGCGACCGCTTGTCGCTTGTGCGGCAGCGCGGATATCATGAGCCGGCCGTGCGGTCGAGCAAGCGGCGGGCCAGGGAGGATCTATGAAGAGAATCGGCTTTGTAGGACTGGGGATGATGGGTGAGCCGATGGCGGCCAACCTGCAGGCCAAGGGCTTTGAGGTGGTCGCCTATGACCTGCGGGAAGAGGCGGTTGCGACGCTCGTGGCAGCAGGTGCCACGGCGGCTTCCCGCCTCGAAGATCTCGCCGACTGCGACGCGGTCATAGTCATGGTCAACACGGATGCACAGGCGCGCGAGGTAATCGAAACGCTGATCGAGAGCCTGGCCGGCCGGCCGCGCCCGATCTTCTCCATGAGCACGATCCTGCCTTCCACCATTCGCGAGCTGGCCGAGAAGGCCGCGGCCTCGGGGATCGAGGTGCTCGATGCCCCGGTGAGCGGCGGTCCCTTCATAGCGCGCGTTGGAACGCTGGCGATCATGGTCGGTGGCAAGCGCGAGCTCTTCGACCGGGCTCGGCCGGTCTTCGAGGCCATGGGGACGACGGTTACCCACGTCGGACCGCAAGGTGCCGGCCTCACGCTAAAGCTCGTCAATAACCTGATCGCGCTCACCACCCTGCCGGTGGTCATCGAGGGCCTCTATATAGGTGTCGAGCAAGGCCTCGATCTCACCACCATGGTCGAGGTCATAAGAGCCAGCAGCGGCAATACCTGGATAACGGAGCGATGGGATCAGGCTCAGTTGTACTTGCAGGTCATGGCCGAGGACCCGGCGCAGCTCGGTCCGCTGATGGAGACCGGGCGCAAGGACATGGAACTGGCCCGTAAGCTTTGCGAGGAGGCCGGTATCGACGCGCCGATGCTGGCGCATTCAATGGATGCCTCGCGGCCGGAGGTTACCGAGAAGATGGTGGCCCAGGCGGTCAAGATCGCCGAGCACATGGGCCGGGGTTCCGGCGGCGGCGAGTAGCGAGTGCGAGCGCTTCTGACCACGATCGTCGCCGCATGTCTGCTGGTTACCGGCTGCGAAGAGAAGCCGCGTGAAGCAACACGCCTGAACCTGCTGCTGATCTCCATCGACACCCTGCGCGCGGATCGCCTCAGCGGCTACGGGTACGGCAAACCCACCTCTCCGCGCATCGACGCGCTGATGAATGCCTCGGTGGTGTTTGAAGACGCCCACGCGACCTCCTCGTGGACGTTGGCCTCGTTTGCCTCGTTGATGACCGGACTCTATCCGTCGAGCCACCAGTGCTTGTCGTACAGTTCCAAGCTCGATGACTCCTATACGACACTGGCGGAGATACTTCGCGACCAAGGTTACGCAACCGCCAGTGTCGTGAGCCACGTGTTTCTCGGACAGAAGTACGGCATGCAGCAGGGCTTCGAGCATGCTCCGGAAGAACTGGTGTTGCCGAACATGGCCCGGTCGAACGAGCAGATCACCTCGCCGCGGGTGACGGACCGAGCGCTCGACTGGCTGCGGGCGCAAGCCGAACTGCCTGACGAGCAACCTTGGTACTTGTTCGTCCACTATTTCGACCCCCATGTGCCGTACAACGCACACGAAGGTTTCACGGAACGCTTCGGTACCAACCAGCTCGCACATTACGACGGAGAGATCGCCTTCACCGATCATCACATAGGACGGTTACTTGACGGTTTGGAAGAGTTCGGACCCGTAGATGATACCGTTGTCGTGCTAGTGGCTGACCACGGCGAGGAATTCTCGGATCATGGAGGAAGACTGCACGGCACCAATCTCTTTCGTGAGGTGATGCAGGTGCCGTTCATGATCCGCGCTCCGTCCGCGAAACCGCGGCGCGTGAGCGACACGGTAAGCCTGGTAGACTTCCTGCCGACCGCCTTGGAGCTACTCAGAGTTCCAGAGTCGGCAATACCGGTGGCAGGACGCAGCTTGGTTCCGTTGCTGCGTGGCGAAGACATGGAAGAGGCGGGCGCGCTCGCCGAGCTGTCACTGAAGACGCCTTTCCCAGCGGATGCCTACGTCCTGGGCAAGTGGAAGCTCGTGGTCGGCGGCAGGCAGCCCCGCGATGGGGGACGCCCCGGCGCATCTGCGTCGGATAAGATCCGGCTCTTCGATCGCGAAGCCGATCCGACCGAACAGCGCGACCTTTCCGCCCGGCACCCCGATCTGGTCGAGACCCTGAAGCAACGCATACGCGCCGAGAAAGACTCCGCCCATGAGCTCTGCCGCCGCTTCCGAGAGCCGCAGAAACTCACGCACACGGAACAAGAGCTGAACCATCTGCGCGCACTCGGATACGTCGATTGAGAGCCGGGGCTGGTCTGCAATCAACCTGGCAACCAGGCACTTGCGTCCGCAGAAAGGGCACAATCCTTATCAGTCAATGTGCATGATAAGCCCTTGCCTTTGCTAAAGGGTAAAGAGCGTTCCCAAACTGTTTGGCCGATATAACTTTGTTAGCCGTAAGGGGAGAAGCGTTATTTTAGTCTGCCTGATAAGTCCGGCTGACCGATGAAGCTCCGGGTTCCCGAAGTGGAGTGGGGTCTTTACAGAGCGACTCGAGTCGTCTAGTCGTAGAAACCGTTGCACCCACGGCAACCGGAAGAAAAGTAAGACTCGAACCACTCCTTCGAACTGGGCTTGGAAGGGATGGCCTTACCTATGGGGATCACCATGTATAGAACGGTCTCGGTTTTTCTGTTCGTCCTCTCGCTGGTGCTGCGTCCGCCGTCAGTGGCTGCCGCAGCGCCGGGACCCGATGAACTGGCGCAGTTCCGCGGCGACTTCTCCCGCTACATCCAGGACATGCAGGATCTGGTGGCGTCCGCGGCGGACATGCAGCAAGGGCGCGCTGCCTCCCAGCTCGCGCGCTCCTACGACTCGCTCGATTATGCGCAAGACCTGCTCAACGAGGTCGATGACGAGCAGCTCGCGGAGGCCTATGCCGCCTTCGAGCGCTATCCGAGCGCCTGGAGCGTCCCCGCGCAGCTACATGGCCATCTGAGCCTGCTCGAGCGCCAGCGTATCCTGATTCCCCGCAGTGGGCGCAAGGCCGAGCTTTCCACCTGTGCGGACGGCCAACTTGTACCGTGCGATAGCTGTCCGCCAAACGCAACGCCGACCGCTAGAAGCAGCGTCAGTACGTGGTTCATTGCCAAAGGGGTGTCCGTAGTGACCGAGGCGATCTACGAGCCAATTGCCGACGCGATCAGCATCCCCATCCCCTTCGTTGGCGGTTCTATCAGGGTACCGAGCCCGATCAAGATCATACTCGGCATCATACATTTCGCGGCCAAAGGAGTAGCGCTTGGTTTCGAGACGGCGATCAACGTTCACGTGCGTTGTGAAGACTTCGCGGTCCGCCACTCCGAGAAGCAATTCCTCGACGAGACGATCAGCTCGCGAGCCTCCAGCGAGGCGGTGGGCGCCTTACAGGATGCGATCGACGCCTTTACGGCCGAGGCGGAACTTCTCGACATCGAAGCCATCATGGCGCTGAGGAGCAGTAAAGACGCGGTCGCTTTCTACCAGCTTCCCGTGAACTCCAAGATCAGCGATCCGTTCATAGGCGATACCACCCGTATATGTGCGGCGATGCCTGACGCGGCCCGCGATCTCGACTCTGTTCAGGAGTGCACGCAGAACAGCGACTGTGCGCCGCTGCCGGGCGAGACCGAAGGTATCTGCGAGGCCTCTTCTACGGTGCGCGGCCGTCTGGAGAAGACCCGCCTGATCGTTGCCGACTCGATCGACCGGTTGGAGGCCATTGGCCAGGACATCGGCAGCGCCCGAAAGTACCTCAGAAGCGGAGACGAACGCCAGGCTGCCGAACGCTGGGTACAGGCACTCGAGTTCTACCGCCAAGCCTACCGGCAAGCGCTAACCTTGCATTCGGGCGACAAGCAATAAGGAGGACGTTGCAATGTGTAATACCACCCGAACCGTCTGTGTAACTGTTCTCTGCAGTATTCTAATGACCGCGGCCACGAGCGCCGCAGCGATGTCCCCGCGTTCGGCGGAAGAGCTGGAAGACCTACGCGGACGCCTGATCGAGTACATTGACCAGGTCTCCGAGCTGCAGGCCTATCTTCACGCCTTTAACGGCTACGCCCGGCTTGCGGGCCCGGCACGCGACCTATCGGGGGACTTCACGGCGCTGGCGGAAGCCCGCTTGGCGTTGGAGACCATCGATCCGGGGCATCTCGAACACTTCGCGAACGTGCTCGACGGATATCCGACATGGTGGGAAATCCCTGGCGATTTGGTATCGGTGTTCGAAGAGGCCGAGGCGCAGCGTAACGGGGGCGACCGCTCTCTTCCGGATAACTGCGCATACCCACCCAAGGTCGCATGCGACGGCTGCCCGTTCCCGCTGGGCAACAGCATCATAAGCCTGATCGGGATATCTGTCGTCGAGTTTGCCGCGTTGGTGGCCGAAGGCGTACACGACGTTATCAACCGCTCGCTCGGCTACAATATTCCGAACCCCGTCAAGATCATTGCGGCCGTCATCCATTACGCGCTCGAGGGCGTTCTCGTCGGCATCCAATTCATCGACGAGAGGCAAGACGAGTGCGAGACGACCTGGGAGAACGAGCTCATATTCGTTGACGTGGACGTGTCGGTGAGCTCGCGCGCCTCCGCCGAACAGATCCAGGCCATGCAGGCAGGCGTGGACCGGCTTCGCCGCGACAACAGGCGGCGCGCGATCGAGGCCAACATGCGCGGCCTCCGCACGCACGGAGCGATCGCCTCTTTCGTGCTGCCGGCCTCTCAGGACGGCTACGTCGAAGAGGTGGTCTCCATCATCCAGGAGACCATCGACGCCGAGAGAGCTGCAGGCAACAACGTACTGCGGGCCGAGGAATTCCTCGCCGAGGGCAACGCCAGGCGAGCGGCTGGACTCTACAAGTACGCTTACAAGGCGTATCGCCGGGCCTATCGCGATGCGGTGCGCCGCTAAGGCGCCGGGGTGGAGGGTAATGTCATGAATAGACTGACCACCAGATCAATCCTCGCAATCACCGGCGCAGCACTTATGCTGACGTACGCACCCGCGCGCGCCGCAACCCTTACGGTTACCGATTTGGGCGATAACGGTGCGGGCACGCTGCGCAAGCACATCGCGGATGCCGACCCGGGTGATACCATCGACTTCGATTCTACCGGCACGATCACGCTCACCACGGGCGAGTTGCTCGTAGACAAGAACCTCACTATCGATGGCCCCGGCATCACGGTTGACGCCGACGGCGGTAGCCGCGCGTTCCACGTGGAGGCCGGAGCTACCGTTACCATCGAAGGTTCCTCGATCTCATCCTTCATCGTGCGCGACGGCGACGAGGTCGATGGCGGCGGAATCTTGAACAACGGGACGCTCGAGCTGACCTACGTCGAGGTCAGGGACAACATGGCGACCATCGGCGGCGGTGTGAGTAGTCACGGTGCCCTCGACGTGAACGACTCACACTTCCAGGGCAACTCGGCGAGCAGCGGTGGTGGCGTCTTCAGTTCCGGAACGCTCACGATCGACGACTCGACGCTTACGTTGAACATGGCGGCAGACGGTGGCGCTCTGTTCCTCGACGCAGCAGCCGGCGCTAGCGTCCTCACGAGCACGACGATAAGCGACAACGACGCTGAGAACGGAGGCGGCATACGCAGCGGCAA
>PIVZ01000215.1 GCA_003354045.1 bacterium | reverse complement strand
CGCTGCAGGAACGGGTGCAATCAGCGTCAACAAGCGACCTTTAGATCAATATTTTGGCCGGGAAGTGGCGCGAATGATTGTGCGTCAGCCCTTAGAGATGGTAGAGATGACAGATAAGTTCGATGTCAATATCTGCGTTGCCGGCGGTGGTAGCTTCGGGGAGATCCTCTGCTGGGAGATCCACACGAATGGGATGACCTTCGCTTGGCTTGCAGAGAAGTGGCGCGTCAGCCTGCCGGTACTCGGGGAGCTGATCTGGGACCACTGCAAGCAGCTAGAGGAAGACCCGCGTGTGGATCACGACTATCGGTCAGCAGCCCCCGGAGCTCTGTAGCTCCTTACATCGGCTGCAGAGCTGGCCGCCGCCGGTGCCGGGCACCTTGTTCCGTGGCTCGATGTTGTTGCCTTCGGTGCAGTTCGAGCAGACGTGATACTTGCCTGGGTTAGCCTTGCTGTGGAACGGGGAGACCTTCGCCATAACACCCTCCTTGTGGATGAGCCCCTCTTTACAGGGGCTTCGGGATTCTACAGGGGAACGTCGCCTGCTGTCTGTGACCTAGGTCACATCTTGACCGACGTATTCGTGGAGGACGCCGAGGACGCCGGGACGGCCGAGAAGTAGCGGAGGTGGGGCGGGCGGCTCCTGCTCCCCCTGGGGGTCGCCCGACGTCTTCGCCCCCGTCGAGCGGGAGCCGTGTGTCTTGTCTTTTCAGCCAGTTACCTGGGCCCAGATGGGTTCCAAACACCCCTATACTTGACAAGGCATACCCACTCCCAGTTGAATAGGCATTGTTGGTGTAGGTGTGTGTGTCCCTCGCTCGTGTCGTCCCACCTATCGATCCGTCCATGGATCTCACTGCGACACGAACACAGGCAAACGGGAGCGTGGTAATCGACAGTAAGTGATCGCGACCCCACTCGGCATCGCCGGGTGGGTAAAGGAGGTGTGCCCCGGGCGGGATTCGAACCCGCAACAAAACCCCCAGCTAAAGGGCGGCTCTATCCATTGAGCTACCGGGGCACCCAGAGGGCGCGGAGTGCGAGCTTCGCGCCCTCGCCATTTCTGCACAGGCTGAGGCTGCCGGGTTGACGGAATCGCCTATCGGAGTAATACGAAGACCGCAGCCAACAGCGGCAACATCAACAACGTCTTCCAAAGGCGTCGGACTACTACTCCGGCGCCTTTGCTGCCTGTACTGAAGACTCACTTACGCCTCTGGTCCCCGCTTTTCAACGAAATATCTGTGCAGGCCTGCGTTAAATAAAAAAGCCAGTAATGTCATGCACTTGCAGGCCAACTGTTCGTGTTTAGACTCCCCCTATGAAACGAGAGATTCTAGATATCAAGGTCGCGCCAGTGAGAAAGGAGAACGGCTCCTGGATACCTGGCGAGACAATCCTCTGCAGCCGTGTGGAGCCATGAGCGAGTTCAAGTCCCAAGGAAGCTTTCGGCGCTTTGCGCGTGCGGTCAAGGAGCGACATCGGTACTTCTATGACGATGAAACGAGAGAGTTTCTCGATACGTTAATGACGACCTTACCGGACAGGATCGAAGAGGCGGAAACAGGCGGTCTTCTCTGGAGAGCTCAGCTCGGGGGTGACTGGCAAATCATACGCAGAGATGGGGAAGTAGTGGCGGAGGAGCCACGGCCCCACCCACAAGTACGCATGAAACCGGCAGCGGACAGTGCCAGAGAGGGCAGAGCGAACCCTAAGGGTATCCCGTATTTGTATCTTGCCACAGAAAGAGAAACGGCTTTGGCCGAGGTGCAACCGTGGATCGGCTCAGACGTTTCCGTTGGCCAATTTCAGATCAAGAGGCCGTTGAGGCTGGTCAATTGCAAGACCGAGGACGGGTTGAGGAGGCACCGCTATTTCGGCGGTGAGCCTTCCCCGGAAAAGCGAGAGAAAGTGGTGTGGTCATCTATAGATGCGGCATTTTCCAGACCAGTGACCCCCAGCGACGACAAGGCCGACTACGTTCCTACGCAGATTTTGGCAGAGTGTTTTCGATCTAATGGGTTCGATGGGGTCGCATATCGTAGCTCGCTTGGCGAGGGGCACAATATAGTCTTGTTCGATCCAACGGTCGCGGAACTGGTCAACTGTTTCCTATTCAGAGTCGACGAGGTGAAGTTCGAATTCACCCAGTCCGCCAATCCCTACTCGGTCGTGTCCCGCTCAGATGCGGGCACGTGACAGAAGGGAAGCGGCGGAACTGACCTTTAGGAGGTTGTGCATGAGGACGACAGGCGAACCGCGTGAAGAGATCAAGCTAGAGGAAGATGGGGTGGAGACGGCCGTTGCAGCGTATGTCGCTGCTCGGCCAGTGCACGAGACATTCAGTGCGAGACTCGCTGACCTGCTACGTCAACTCCTGGATCAGAATGGAGTTAGGTATCAAACAATCGAGCATCGGGCAAAGTCAGTCTCCAGTTTTCGCGAGAAGATAACCAGACGAGGAAAGGAGTATGAGACTCCCTTGAAAGAGCTGCCAGACCTTTCAGGTGTCCGAATCATTGTGTACTACGCCGACGATGTGGCACGCATCCGCTCGGTGATCGAATCTGAATTCGACCTTCAGACGCCAGTGTCAGGGGATAAACTCGACGAGATGGCTCCGAACGAATTCGGCTATCGATCAGTGCACTGTGTCGTCGCGCTGAACACGGACCGGAAGAAGCTTGTGGAATGGCGTCAGATGAATGATCTAAGGGCAGAGATACAGCTTCGTACGGTCCTGCAGCATGCCTGGGCCGCGATATCACATGTCATTCAATACAAGCAGGAGGCTGAAATCCCCAAAAGTCTGCGTCGGAGGCTGTCTCGGCTGTCCGGGCTTCTGGAACTCGCGGACGAACAGTTCGAAACTATCCGAGACGAGCATCAGAAATTGGCTTCCCATATCGAACTCTCTCGCAATACCGCGGTCGCCGAGTT
The DNA here is from genome assembly GCA_003354045.1 of bacterium. Taxonomy (GTDB): domain Bacteria; phylum Desulfobacterota; class Binatia; order UBA1149; family CAITLU01; genus PIVZ01. The sequence continues at coordinate 4,667 of PIVZ01000215.1, read as the reverse complement.
TACCATCGACCGCTTGACATTGACGAAGTATCTTGAGGAAGCGACCGTTGCGAAAGATGTGGAAGCCGCGGCGGAGGCAGCAGGATTCAGGGAGATTTTGAAGGGGTACGATTTCGAGTTAGGGGCGCTCGCGTGGGCCTGCTCGCGTGCCGAGATCTCCAGTATTGCTCAACTTGATTCTGCGCTGCGAGACGCATCCGACAGGGCAGAGAGGTTTTTCACGCTCGTTGCGCAGGGGGACGCTTGGCCAGGTAGCCTGCCATTCTTCGCATTGATTCTCATTGTTGGACTACATAGCGACCGGTTTTCGTCTGACTTGTTGACGGCGCATGGCTGGACGGAATACACAGCTGAGCGAGTACTGGCTGCAGCCGCCGAGATCTGAAATCATCTAACAAGGGAACATACGAAAGCCGGGTCGTCTCGGTGGTAACCCGACCTCGGGAGCGTCCCTCGGAGAGTGCTCCTTGATCCTCAGCCTCAGTAGGGGAGGGTATCCGGCCCAGCCTACCTCTTCCCTCCCTTGACCAGCCGGAGCCGACGGTGTGGGTGCGGCTCTGGCGACTGAGATCCCCGGGCGGCCCCGAGTCCCCCTGGGGACTGCCCGGCCTGGTTGTTCCCGGACTATTCGACGCCGAAGTGCATGAGTTCGACGGGGAGGCCGTCGGTGCCACGAAGGAAACAGTCGCCGCCGGGGCACATGAAGCTACACCCAGCACTCGGGTACATCGTGCGTGTAGTGGCCACGGCCCATTGGCCCCCGAACCTCTGGGTGGTGTTGGACAGACCGTATGTTGGGTACGCAATACAATCCGTGGGCGCGTGAGGGCCTCCCACATATACCCAGGTGCATTCTCCGGGGCCGCCGATGAACCCCGGAACCGTATTTGGAGCGCTGGCCCACACCAGCACGAAACGCGCCGGCGGAGGCGGGTTAGCGACCATGGTGTGGGGGCACGCCGCCGCGCGAACCGACCCAGGCGCGAGGATGAACAGGACAGCAAGGGACAGGAGGGAGCGTAGCAAGGAGGACGCAGTCGGCATAATCACATCTCCATCAGGGGTCGTGGCGACGATCACCGTGGTCGAGTCGAGCATCGGAGCATCCATGCGCTATCCTCCAGGTGCGTACGTCGTGGGGCGTGTATAGCATTCCATCCGACTGTGGCCAACAGCCGAGGGCAACGGCGTAACGCTACCTCTTCCCTCCCTTGACCAGCTGGAGCCGGCGGGGCCTGAGCCCCTTGTCGACGTCGAGCGGACGGGTAGGGATGTAGCGGAGGTAACGGTCGTAGATCACCTCTACGCTCGTCCCGCAGTAGGCCGCGACCTCCACGGGCGTCATGTTCCCGGTCGAGAGCTGTAGGCTGATGAACGTGTGCCGGGCGCACTGGAGCGGCCGGTTCGTCACACGGCCCTCAAGGCGATGCATAAGCGGCTGCCAGAACCTCCGTGACAGATTGTGACGGTTGAGCCGAGCCCCGTTGGCTGAACGGAAGACGGGCCCGATCGCGGGCAGGAGCGGGGCGATCACCGCAACGGCGCGATCGCCGAGCCCAATATGTCGGTCTGAGTTCTCCGTCTTCGTGCCGCGGACGTGGCACCGCCTCTCCCGAAGAGAGAAATCGGCCCCCTCGAGGATGGCGAGCTCACCAGGGCGCACACCCGTGGCAAAGATGAACTCGGTCAGCGGCACGAACCTTGGGTCCACCCGAGGCGCCTCGGCGAGGATGAGATCTCGCTCCTCGATCGTCCAGGGGTCGTAGCGAGAGTCGGGCCGCTCCCTCATATCGACGACGTCGGCGTTGAACTCGCGATACTGAACCCGGGGGATGCACCTTTCTTTGGCAGCGTCACGGAGAAGCGCCCGCAGAGCGGCCACTGCTCGGTTGACGCTGGAGTAGGCCAGGCCATCCTCAAGACACTTCTTCTGCAGAGCCCACCCGTGCCTTGGCTCGATGTTCTCGAGCTCGACGTCGCCGAATATTTCGACTGCTCGGCGCAGCTTCTGGACTCGGAGGCTCGCCCATCCTTCGCTCACAAACCGTCCACCGGAGCCCCGACCCCAAGTATCGAGGTACTCGCTCAGCGTCATTGCTTGGCCTATGGAGGCAATCCATCATCGTGGTGGTCAAGAAGTATCGCACAAGCCGGAAGGAGAATATGGTTGACTTCACAGACCCAGGCCGCTTATTCTGTTGTCGTGCCCTTCGGTCGTCCAGAGTCGACCGATGCTGGCTTCGCACGGCTCTCGAACGAGCACAGGATTCCTAATCCTGGTGTCGCATGTTCGAGTCATGCCGGGGGCGCTCGATTTCGGCGCGGTCCTCTTCTTCTTCTGGACGCGCCCGGTATCCTCGACCTGCAGCGCTTGATCGAAAGGTTGCTTACTTCTGTTCCTGGACGCTACATCCTCGAGGCGCTTATGCTTGGTCATGGCCGCAGCGTCGCGTCTCGGCCAGCTAGTCTCAGCGAGCGAGTCTGAGTTTTGGGAAATGCTTGCGGTAGAAACCGCGGTCGCGAGTCAAAAGCCGTGCGTCTGCGGCGATCGCGTGCGCGGCTATCATGAAATCGGGCAGGATTCGCTCCCGCCTGCCGCCACCGCGACGGTGCTGCAGGAAGGCCTGGCCGGCAACGTAGATGGCACCGCGCGGGTAGGGGCGTAGCTCTACCCCGGCTGTGGCCAGTGTGCTCCATAGGCCGGCCTCGTCCGAGAAGAGGGGTGCGAGCTCGGCGGCGATGATCTCGTTTAGGATGACCGGCCCGGAGGTGAGTGCGGAGGCCAGCCGCGCTGCCGATGCATCTCCGTGAGCGGAGCCCTCGAGGAGGATGTCGAGAAGAATGCAGGTATCGACGACTGTCGTCACGTGCCGCGAGTCCGTTGCAGATAGTCGTCTACGTCCTTGCCCAGTGGAAGTCGCTTGACGATCCCACGAACCTTCTCGATCGCCGAGTGCGCGCCGATCTTTACAAGCATGAGCTTTCCACGTTCCTCGCGGAACTCGACGTCGGTCTCCTGGGTTATGCCGAAGTGGTCTCGCAGCTCCTTGGGCACCGTGACCTGACCTTTGCTGGTGACGCGCATGAGGTAATACTAAGCTAGTAATACCACTCTGGCAATACCACTTGTGTAATACCCAACAAACAGCGCAGGTGGGAGCGTTGAAATGAGGGGTGGCCACGGTTAGGCTGCGCCCGGTATTTGCCGTAAGCCTGGTGCCTTACCGAGGTATTCCTTGAAGACAAACAGTTCTCGACCCTATTCGTTTCGGTCACTTCCAGCTCTGGCAGTGGTCGCCGCATTCACCTTCGGCCTGGGCTGCGGCTCTTCGGACAGTATTAACAACCCTGACCGGCCGGTTACGGTGATAACCGTGCTTAGCTGGATTCTCGACGTCGGCCAGCGCTACGAGCTCGACGGCACCGCTACCACGGAGCCTAAGGACCGCGAGCTGGAGTTTATCTGGAAGATCACGGAAGGGGGTTCAGACACTGATTTTGACAGCCACTGTGACGATGATTTCGACGAGATCTGTCTGAGCAATGACGACGACCCGTGTAACGGCCAGGCGGGGGTCTTCTGCGACAGCAATGCCGATTGCGGCGAGTTCGGCCAGTGCATGACCAATCAAGGGTCAAGTTCGGAAGATTGCACGACCGGCGAGTGCCGGCTCGGCGAGGGCGATGAGGGTGAGTTCGCAACCTTCGTGGCCGACGTGGCCGGACCTTTCCGTGTACGTCTCTTGGCTGTGAGCTCGGCTGCGAGCGACGCGGACAGTATGGTGCTCGGCACCTTCCCGTCTCTGTATCTGGTCGGATCGTTGATCTCCTTCGGTGGGACCGAGGGTGCCTTGGTCGGTGAGGTTGCCGACGCCGCTACTTTCGCGCCGAATGCGACCCGCGGCGTATCCATCCCATCCACCGGCAACATCCTGCTCGTGGACCCCCAACTCGGAGTCGTGCGTGAGTTCGATCTCCAAACGGGAGAGGTTCTCGGCACCTTCGGCGAGACCGACCAGTTCGTGGAGGATCCCGTCGCCTTGGCTTTCGACGCTGGCGAACAGCTTTATGTCGCCGAGCAAGGTGGGGAGGTGAAGGTGTTCGACGGGGAGAGCGGCCTGCTGCTGAGCAACTTCGGCAACGTGGGAGTTGGCGCGACGGCCATCGGCTTTTCGCCGGCTAGCGGCAACCTACTGGTCGTCGATGGGCTGACCGGCTCCGGGGTGCGAGCCTTCGATGCAGCCGGCGCCGCGCAGGGCGTCCTCGGAGACACCGACACCGCCGTAGACGAGCCCGCCGACTTCGACTTCCTGGCCGACGGCGACTTGCTGGTTGCCGATGCCACCGGCGACGTCATCCGCTGCGATGGCAATGGCACCGCTTGCGCGTCTTTCGCGAACGCAGCCTCGATGCTCGAGGCTGGCAGCCCGAGTGCGGTGGCCGTCAATCCGAGCGCTGATGATACCGGCGCCGATGTCCTCATAGCCGATCCCGTAGGCAGGAGGGTGATCGCCTGTGACGCGGACGCCGGCACCTGTGAGGTCTTTGGCGAAACGGCGGCCGGCGGGGGAGGCGGCGCAGTGCAGCTCGATGAGAGCCAGTCTGCCGACGTGTTCTTCTAGCCCGCCGAGAGGCCGACCACTACTAAGACGACCAAGCTGGAGACC
>PIVZ01000214.1 GCA_003354045.1 bacterium | reverse complement strand
GGCATCGATCTCGACATCTTCGACTCTGCCGGCAACTTCATGCCCGGCTACACCGACACCTCGGATGCCCTGGGCGGCTATCAGCTCGGCCCACTGCTGCCGGGGACCTACTTCGTGCGCGCCGACCCGAGCCTACTCCAGGGATACGCCGCACAGTTCTACACCGGCAAGATCGACGTCAACGTGGCCGATCCCGTGACCGTTACCGGCGGTGCGGACACCTCAGGGATCGATTTCGCCCTGGTAGCCGCAGGCGCGATATCCGGGACGGTTCGCGACGTGGGCTCGACGCCGATCTCGGGAATGGACTTGGACCTCTTCGACGGGTTAACCGGTCTGCGGCTGCGCAAGGGCGCCACCTCGGCCGCCGACGGTAGCTACACCATCGATTCGCTCACGCCGGGAAGCTACGTGGTGCGCACCGACCCGACGTCCGCGCAGAGCGTGGCGCGCCACTACTACGACGGCAAGGCGGCGCAAAGCGTAGCGGATACCGTAGTCGTCATAGGCGGCGCGACGACCAGTGCGATCGACTTCGCGCTACCCACGGCCGCAACCATCAGCGGGCAGGTGACGGACTCCACGGGCGGTCCGGTTCCCGCCATCGCGATGGAGATCCTGGAGGTTCAAGGACCGAGCACCTTCGTTCTGCTCGCCCAGGTGGGCAGGACCGACCTGCTCGGCGGCTACTTGATCGACCGATTCCCGCCCGGCGACTACGTGGTGCGCGCGGTGCCCGATCCGGCCATCTCGGTCCCCGTCTACCACGGGGACACGAGCGACATCGCCCAGGCCACGGTCATCACCGTGGCGGCCGGGCAAAGTGCGGCCGGTGCCGACATCATGCTCGCCGCTGTCGCGCCCATGCCGCAAAGCTGGGACCAGCAGAAGTGCATCAACGCGCTCAACAAGAACTTCGGCAAGGTCGCCAAGAGCCAGGGGCGCGAGGTGCTGACCTGCATCAAGAAGAAAAGCTCAGGAACGCTGTCGGGTACGGCCGAAGCGTGCCTGACGAGTGATCCACGCGGCAAGGTGGCCCTGGCATCAGTCACGACGGTTGCCGCAGAAACGGCAAACTGCAGCCTGGAGGCACCCGACTTCGGCGCCACCGATTCGACGACGGTCAATCAGACGGCCCGCCATGGCGAGATCGACCTGACGCACGACGTGCTGGGATCGCCCGTGGATTCGGCGATCCTGCCCAAATCACCGCCGTCGAAGTGTCAGCGCAGCCTCATGAAGCAGATCCAGAAGTGCCGCCTGACCCGCATAGACACGTTCAACCGCTGCAAACGGTCATCGATCCGCTCGGGGCTGGTCGCACTGCCCGGCAGCCTGGAGGCATGTCTGGATGATGACTCCAAGGGCAAGATCGCCAAGGCCTGCGACCCCGTCGCCGGCAAGCTCGGAAAGATCCTGGACAAGAAGTGCCCGCTGGCACCTGCCGACATCGCCGGCGTGTTCCCCGCCTGCGCAAGCCCCACCACCGCCGACCTCGGCGCCTGTTTGGCCGAGGCGACCAGTTGCAGCGTGTGCAGGGACCTCAATACCGCGGATGCAATGACCCGCGACTGCGACCTGGTGGACGATGCGGTGAACAACGGGAGTTGCCCCTGAGGAAGGGGCTGGGCGTTGGCAGGCATCCACATCAGCGCCCGCCGATAAGCTTTGGCACCGGCCGGCCGGTACGCCTCCGTATCGGCGGCCACTTAGCCCCCCATCGGAGACTCATCGCACGCGGCCTGCCTGGCGCTGGCCAAGCCCCCTACCCGCACGCTCTCGCGGCCTGATCGCCCACTGCTGGCCGGCCTTTCGCCGAATCGCTCCCCCTCTCAACCAATCCCTCCACCTTTCCGCCAACCCCTATTGATGAAGAGCCCGGGCGGAGCCCATAATTGCGTAGTGCGTCGGCGCCAGACCGTGGCACAACGGGCCCCCCGCGAGAGAGTAGTCCCTCCAAAACCCTTTCCGTCGGACCCGTATCTCCCAAGTCCCGGGATGGCGCCGGCGCTTTCTTGTGTTCGCCCGACAACACCGCCGAGCTATTCCGTTCAAGAATAAAATCGTCGCACGCTACCCGTGGGTGTCATTGACCCGACGACCACAATCATGTTTGGATGGGCCACCCTCCACGCGAGGGGTCTCCAGTGCGCAGTGACAACATCCAATATGCCGTCCTCGGCCTCATTGCTTCGAAAGACGAAGGGGTGCACGGCTACCGTCTGAAAGGGGAATGTGAGGCACTCTCGGACGAATTTTGGCAGCTAAACTACGGGAAACTCTACCGAATACTCGACCGACTCGAGCAGGCCGGCGAGCTCGATGTCATCGACGAGATCCAGCGCGGCCGGCCCAACCGCAAGGTCTACCGGATTACCGAAAAGGGGCGGAAATCGCTCGACGACTGGCTGCTTCAGCCCGTGACCGACAACGCCCGGCCATTGCGCGACGAGCTGGCCCTCAAGCTGCTCTTCCTCGGCCCCGAGCAGATCGACCCCCTCCACAAGCTGATCAAGCAGCAACGGGCCATCTACTTGACCCGTCTTGCCAAGGTCACGCGGCGGCGACGAAGGCTCGAGAAGGCGGGACTCGACATGCAGGCGACCGATTTGGTCTTGGACGGCGCCGAGATGCGTGTGCGCGCCGACCTCTCATGGCTCGAGCATATAGAGCGCACGTTGCTACGGGGCTTCACGCGGGAGCGCTAGTCTCCATCTCTCCATGATTCGCTTCCAGGATGTCCGCAAGAGCTTCGGCAACGGGCAGGTGCGCGTCGAGGCGCTCCGCGGTCTCGACATCGAGATACCGGCGGGGCAGATGTGCGCGCTCATGGGACCGAGTGGCGCCGGCAAGAGCACCGTCCTCCATCTGGCGGCCGGCCTTACCAAGCCTGATTCAGGAACGATCCATGTCGGTGAACATGTAGTGTCGGGCATGACCGATGATGAACTGACGCTGCTCAGGCGGCGCAAGATCGGTATAGTCGTTCAGTTCTTCGACCTACTGCCCTACATGACTGCCTACGAGAATGTCGCTATGCCGCTGAGCCTGGACGGCGCGAGCCGGTCCGAAGAGAAGGCCCGAGTCTCGGAAGCGCTGCGCATGGTCAACATGGCCCATCGACGCGACCACAGACCGCATGAACTGTCCGGCGGCGAGGCGCAACGAGTCGCGATCGCAAGAGCGATCGTCATCTCACCGGAAACGATCCTCGCCGACGAACCAACCGGCAACCTCGACTCTTCCGCGGGCCGGCACATAATCGATCTCCTTCGCGACATCAACGAGAGCCTTGGCGTGACCACGTTGGTCGTCACCCATGATCCGGTTTGGGGCGCTTCATGCGACAGAATACTTCGTCTTGAAGACGGAGTGATCGACGACGACATCTCCCTTACGCCCGAACCTGAGTGAGCCCACCGCGCCTGCACCTCCGGTCCCACTCGCGGACAGAGTGACAAACGACAAAATCTCTCGATGCCCGAACTGGAGTGAGTTCAGCACGCGTACGGCTTCGATCGTACTCCTACCGGTAGACCGCGTTGTTGACCGGCGCCGGCTAAGCCCGGCTAGGCCCAGCGCATGGCCATGCCGCCGTAACTCCACGAAGAGCTCTCGGCGGTGTGAAGAATGAGCAGGTCGCCCGCGTTCAGCTCACCGGCGCGCTTCAACTCGTCGAGAAGGATCAATATCGACGGCGAAATCGTATTGCCCACCCTGTCGATATTGACCGGCAGCTTGTGCGCCGGAATTCCAACCGTCGGCCCTATGCGCTTTATGTTGCCGGTGGCCTGATGGGTCAGGAAGAAGCGCACGTCCGACACTTGGGCTCCCATTTCTTCAAGGGTCAATTCGGCGGCTTTCCAGGCAAGCCGAGTTCCCTTGCTCAGCACCCGGCGAAAATCGTGATAGCCGAGATAAGCGCCGGAGCTCAGGTTGTCGGCGCTCGGAGGAGAGGCTGAGAGCATTCCCCTGAAGATCACGCCCGGCTCCTCGGACATTGTCGAGGTAGCCACCTTTATCGCTTCGACCGTCGGCACAGAAGATTGCTTATCGGTGACCACGAGTGCGCCGGCACCGTCACCGTAGAGCACAGTGTTGAGTCGATGATCTTCCGGAACACCGGGACCAAAGCGAAAGAACGGCGAGGCCGTCTCCGCCGCCACGATGAGTGCCACCTCGGCCTGGCCGGCCTTGAACAGGCCATCGACAAGAGCCGCGGCCCTGAAGACGCCCGTGCACGCCGCTTGCAGACTGTAAGCAAGGATCTCACCCAGACCGAGCTTACTGTTTATCAGAAAGTCCAGAGGCGGATTCTGATAGTCGGGCGTCGTGGAGACCGTTATCAAGATATCGACGTCGTCCGCGCTCACGCCGGCGTCATCCATCGCGGCGGTCGCCGCAGCAGCACCCAGGTCGCTACAGCGCTGGCCTTCCATCGGCTCCGGTGAGTCCGGCCTTCTCACCCAGTGGCGCTCTTCGACCTCGAACAACTCTTTGATGCGTTCAGCGGGCATATCCGCCAGCGCACCTACCTCTTCATTGGAAACGATGCGCGGTGGCAGGTAGGAGCCCACTCCCAACACGTGAAAACCCATCTGGCTTGTCCTGGTTTGTCCCGGCTTGTCCTGACTCGAGCCCGCGGCTCCCGGTGAAAATTGCCGGCCGCGGCGGGCGCCGCACGCTATTCGAAATGCATCGCCTCTACAACCGGCCCCCTCAGCGTACCCATGGTCGCCACCGCACCGGTGATGGCCGCTGTGGCCGTGGACAGCGTCACACAGACGACAGCACTTGCCCATGAGAAATGAAATTCGAGGACGTACCCGACCAGCACCGGATAGTTGAAGCGAAGCCAGACCCACGACGACGCCGCACCGACCAGTGCGCCGAGCATTCCCGCTGTAATCCCTATGATCGCAGCCTCGATCACAACCGAGCGAACGACACTCCGATTGGTCGTTCCCACCAGCCTGAGAAGTGCAAGCTCGCGACGGCGGTCGAGCACGTTAGAAACCAGCAAGTCCACTATCCCGGCGAGCGTAATCAGGATGACGAGTAGCTGTATGGTATCCACGTCGGCAAACGCCTTGTCGATCATTCCCTCCACTTGCCGCACCATCTCGGCAGTCTCGAGAACCGAGAGCCCGGTGGCCCCTTGCAGCTCGCGTCCGATATCACGACGAAGGCTGGCCACGGTCGCTCCATCGCGGAGGTCCACCGCGATGTAGTTGACGAGGCCGTCGCGCCACCGCTCGCGAAAGACCTGTCGGCTCATGAGAATCGATCCCTTGTCGGAAACGTAATCGGGAACGATCGCGGCAATAGGCAGTGAAACGGTCCCCGTCGGCGAGGGTACGCTCAAGTCCTGCGCAAGCTCGACTCCGAAGTGGGTCGCGAAGTTGTCGGATACTGCCACAGCCTCGCCGTTCTTGATGCGGCGGACGACATCGGGCGTATCGCCGCCCCTCCGAGCGGAGGCCAGACCGACCGCGTCGGCAACGAACCCATCGCTCAGCGCGACGACGGCAACACGCTCACCACCGTAGACCTGTCCTTGCGAAACCCGCAGCGTCTCGACTTGCGCAACGCTGGGGAGTTGCACAATCGAATCCTCGAGATCTCCCGCAATCGGCGCGCTCAACCATCCCCCTTTGATAACGCGCGAGGCGACCAGCGCATCCCCTTTGAAGCCGTACCAGTGAAAGACAGACTTCCTGAAACTGAACGCAAGGGTCGCGGCCGCCACCGCCACCGAGATACAAAGCGCAATCGCCGCTACGGTGACGATCCCACGGCCCGCGGTTCTGTTCAGATTCTCCCCGGCAATTCGCCCCACGATTCCAAAGCGCCTCGCCAGCGGAAGCTGCACACTCGCCCATGCCTGGCGCACCAACGGAACCGCGACGATGATTCCCCCGACAATGAGACAGATCCCGCCGGCAGTGCACCAGCTAGAGGACTGAACGCTTACGCCGAGGGCAACCGCACCGGCGCCCGCGGCAATCGTAGCCGCCGCGACCGCGACCATCGTCAATCCGGACAGCCGTGACACTCCGGTCGTCTGCGCCCACGCCGCCTTGAGCGCGATGACGTCGAGCTGACGCAACCGGCGTGCCGGGCCGTAGGCAGCCACGATTGCCGCCAAGCTTCCACACAACGGATACACGATCGCCAGCGCGAAGAGATCGAACTCTGGCAACGCATTGGCCAGATCGAGCGAGTAGTTCAGGCTCATACCGACTGCGACGTCCTTTGCCACGAACGTCGACAAGCCGGTTCCCAGAATCACGCCGATGACGGAGCCGGTCAGTCCGAGAATGCCCGCCTCGCAAAGTATCAAACGAACGAGAGACTTCCGGTCTGCCCCGATGGTAATCAGCGTGGCCAAGCCGGGGGTGCGGTAGCCCACCAGGGTCGCGGTGGTGGCGTACAAGATGAAGGTAGCCGCGAGCAAGGCCAGGGTGCTGATCCCGAGAAGGGCCCCTCTGAGGCCGGCAACCGTTTTCCGCGTCGCCAATTGCCGCTGAAGCGGCTCCGCGACCATCAGTTCATCAGGCAGGATCGATCGTAGCTGGCTACGCGCCACCGTCACATCGACGCCGGGCCCGAGCACCACGTCGATCTGATCGACATTCGATTCGTAGTAGCCGGCGCTCTTTCCCGCCACCGGTTGCGCGGCCGGAAGAAACATCGCAGCGAGGCGGCCGCCATAGACCTCGGCCAGACCGCGTGGCTCGAGGATGCCGTGGATCGTGTACTCGTGCGTCCCGAGCACACTGGAAAACGATACCTTGTCGCCAAGCGCAACGCCGCGCTCGGCTGCTACCTCGCGTGTAAGGAACACCCCGTACGGATCGTTGATGATCGTGAAGTCGTCCTTGGTGCGCTCGAGGACGGTGACGTCGTAGATGTCGAGGACGTCGTTTTGCAAGACGTCTATGCCGAAGAGCTCCAGGGTCTCTCCCGACTCATCGGCAAATGTGAGGACCCCGCGCACCACGGCCGCCGCATGGGCCACATAGGGCTGGGCCTGAACCTCCAGCAGTATGTCTTCGGGAAAGCCGGCCTCGCCGGTTCCGAAGGTTATCTGCAGATCGGCGCGGCCGGCTATGCGCTCGAGCTCGGCGTTGTAGCCGGCCACTATGCCGTCGGTGGCAAGCCTCATCGCCGTTATCATGGCCACGCCAACGGCAACGGCCACGACGAAGAGCCCGACACGCACCGGGCGTGTGGCCAGCTCGCGCCGGCTCACGTTCCAGAGAAGACGAAACATCATCGCGCTACCCTGCGTGCCTCGCGGGGGCGGTGCACCGCGGGTGCCGCGTGCCACGGGCCCCGCCCGTGCTCGGCACGAGACGGGCGCACCCTCTGCGCATCGTGCGACCGGCGCCGCCATCTGGAAGGAGCCAAACGAACATACCTCCACAAAGGCTACCGCGCGGAGGAACCAGGCAATAGGATTTCGAGCGAACTGCTATTCCGTTTGGGAATAGGAAAGGGGTTGGGCGGTCCCCCAGGGGGATTTGAAGCGGCCCGCCGCCATGCGACCCCTTCTACCGACGGGGCCTTGCGCCAACCAGACGGCCCGTGGTAGGCATTTACAGCCA
>PIVZ01000213.1 GCA_003354045.1 bacterium | reverse complement strand
GCTGGTCGAGCACTTCGGTCGCAAGAGTGAGGAGAGCTTTCTCGAAGCTGTGGGGTATGGGCGTATCTCGACCAAGCAGGTCCTGGCACACCTGCTGCCCGGCGAGGAGCAAGAGTCGCGCAAACGCCGGCGCAGCCTCAAGAGCCTGTTCCCGTTCCTCGACCGGCAACCACGGCCGCTCATTGCCGCGGCCGGCTTTCAGGACGGCATGATCCGCTTCGGCAAGTGCTGTGAGCCGCTCTCGGGCGAGGACATCATCGGCTTCCTCACCCACGGGCGTGGCGTGACGGTACACGCCCGCGAGTGCCCGCGTCTCGGCGAGGTCGATCCCGAGCGATTGGTCGAGGTGCTTTGGGAGAAGGCCGCCCACATGCCGCGGCAGATAAGGCTGGAGGTCACGTCGCGCGACCGACCGGGGCTGCTGGCCGGTATGAGCCAGGCGATCGCCTCAGCCGGCGTAAACATCCACAAAGCGCAGGTACGCACCACCGGTAACAGGGCCGTGAGCGTCTTCCATCTCACCCTGCACGATGCTGACGAGTTGTCGAGGGTGTCGCGCAAGCTCAAGCGGGTGCCAGGCGTGAAGGGCGTCACCCGCATGTTCGGCGGAGGCCGGGCGCAGACCGAGACCATGGAGGCGGCGGAGGAGGCATGAAGGATAGGCGAGAAGTAAGCAGCGAGGCTGCCCCGGAGGCCATCGGCCCATACGCCCAGGCGCTCCTGTGCGGAGATCAGCTGTTCTGCTCGGGACAGATCGGCCTCGACCCGGCTACCGGCCAACTCGTAGAGGGCGGTCTGGCGGCCGAGGCCGAACGTGTCTTCGCGAACTTGGCGGCGGTCTTGTCGGAGGCCGGGATGGACTTCAGGGATGTCGTAAAGGTTACGGTCTATCTAACTGATATCGATGGGTTTCCTGTCTTGAACGAAATATACGCAAGGCATGTGGACGAACCCTATCCGGCGCGCGCCACGGTCGAGGTGTCGCGTTTGCCCAAGGGGGCGGTAGTCGAAATCGATCTGGTTGCGATTCGGCGGGTCTAGGCAGACCGAACTCGGTCAAGCGGCCTTTACGACCCTGCCGGAGCGGATGCAGCGCGTGCACACCTTGATGGTCTTGCGCGTGCCATCGACGACGGCGTGAACGGTCTGGAGGTTGGGCAGCCAGACTCTTTTCGACTTGTTATTGGCGTGCGAGACGTTGTTGCCCACGCCACGCCGCTTTCCACAGATTTCACAAACCCTCGCCACTTCTTTTCCCTCAGCCTGAAAAGACTAGCGCGCTTGCTACCATGGCCCTGCGGCGGCTTCAACCGCGGCTGCGGTGTTGGCAGGGGGGCCACGGCGGAGGTGGCCAGGCGATGTAAGAGCGGGGCGCGAGGATGCCTGCGGGCGTCAGGTGCCTGTTCACAGGAAATCCGCGCGCGCTCGCGGCAATTGTGTTGCCGGAGATGCGGTGCTATCCGCCAACGATGGGTGCCGTTACACCGGTAAAGCTCGACGTTAACGGCCTCTTCGAGCACGTATGCGGCGAGCGCGGCCTGGCCCGTGCCGAGGTGGACGCCGTGGCGCCTCACGTGCGAACCGTCGTGGAGAACCTGGCCACCAGACGGGCCTCCGGCGAGCTTCCCTTCTACGAGCTTCCCTACGACGAGGAATCCATAAGCGCTTTATGCGGACTGGCCGGCGAGCTGCAAGAGGGCTTCGGGCGCCTCGTCGTGCTCGGCATCGGCGGGTCAGCGCTCGGCACCAAGGCGGTCCTGGACGCCATCCCGGCGCCGTACCGGCAGGCAGGCGGTATCGAGGTGCTGGTGCTGGACAACATCGACCCGGCCACCGTTGCGCCGGTCCTCGATCCGTCGCTGCTCGGCCGCACGGTCTTCAACGTCATCTCGAAATCCGGCGGTACGGCCGAGACCTTGGCCCAGTTTCTGACTGTGCGCGAGCATCTGCGCAGGTGCGTGGGCGAGACTTGGCGTAACCATCTGGTAGTTACCACGGACGCCCGACGCGGGCCTTTGCGCGCGCTCGTCGAACAAGAAGGCCTGCGCTCCGTGGACGTGCCCGATGGTGTCGGTGGGCGTTTTTCGGTGCTCTCCGCTGTCGGTCTATTGCCGCTGGCGACGGCCGGGATCGACATCGGCCGCCTCTGCGCGGGGGCGCGAGCCGCCGATGCGTATTGCAGGCGCTCCAACCCTTGGCTCAACCCCGCGGCGCTTCATGCTGCCTTGCTCTACCTCGCGCAGCGCGACCACGGGCGCAATATCCACGTGCTCATGCCCTACAGCGACGGTTTGCTGAGGTTGGCCGAGTGGTACGGGCAGCTATGGGGCGAGAGCCTCGGCAAGCGTTACGGCGCCGGCGGCGAGCTGCTCGAGACCGGCCAGACGCCGGTGCGGGCGCTCGGCGCGACCGATCAGCACTCCCAGGTGCAGCTCTACATGGAAGGTCCTCACGACAAGGTGATCACCTTCATTCGCGTGGAGAACCACCGCGAGGATTTCGAGATTCCGCCCTCGGAAGACTCACCTGACGAGTTCGCCTATCTCGAGGGCCATACGCTCGGCCGCCTCCTCAACACGGAGCAGACGGCCACCGAGCTTGCCCTGGCCCAAGCCGGTCGTCCCTCCAGCACCTTTGTCATCGAGGAAATTGATGAGGCGGCCCTCGGTCAGCTCTTTCACATCCTCGAGGTGCAAACGCTGGTCACCGGTGGACTGCTCGGAGTCAACCCGCTCGATCAACCCGGCGTGGAGGCTGGCAAGGCGCTCACGCGTGCGCTGGCCGGAAAGGACGGCAGCGAGGCCGAGGCGGCCCGGGCCGAGGCTTGGCTGAAGCGCAAGCGGGGAGATCTCGTCATTGGTTAGCCCTTCGTTGTCGCGAGATCCGTTGCCTGCAGGACAGATGCCGGCCCATGCCGACTGAGCGGCCTCCGATAACGGTCCTGGATCGTTCGGTCATCGCCGGCATCGCGGCCGGCGAGGTCGTCGAGAGGCCCGCGTCGGTGGTAAAGGAGCTCGTCGAAAACGCGCTCGACGCCGGCGCGACCCGTGTCTCGGTCGACTATGACGACCGCCGCGAGACCGCCATCACCGTGATCGACGACGGACACGGAATCGCGGAGCACGAGATCGAGCTGGCCCTGACGAGGCACGCCACGAGCAAGCTGATGACCCTCGAGGATCTCGGCGCGGTCGCCACCTTCGGCTTTCGCGGCGAGGCTTTGGCCAGCCTGGCTGCGGTAAGCGAGCTCGAACTGGTTACGGCTACGGCCGATGCGGTCGGCGCCACGCGCGTACGAGTACGTGGCGGTTGCGTGGTAGAGCGCTCTTCCGCAGGCGCCGCAGCCGGCACCCGTGTGGAAGTTCGCGACCTGTTTGCGGCGGTGCCAGCGCGCCGCAAGTTTCTCAAATCGGCAACGACCGAGGCTGCGTTGGTGGCCGACACCGTGCGCCGCTTCGCACTGCTTCGGCCTCGGGCTCACCTGCGTCTGCGTCGCAACGGCCGCGCGGTGCTCGACCTGCCCGCGCTCGACGAACTCGGTGCACGCGTACGTCAGGTCCTCGGTCGCGAGGCCGGAACCGGGCTCGAAGAGGTTGGGGCGAGGTTCGCGGGAATGGGCCTTCACGGCTTTCTCAGTCCGGCCGGCGTCTCGCACGGCTCGCCGCGGCGGATGAACGTGTTCGTCAACGGACGCTGGGTGCGCGACCGCCTTCTATTTCGCTCCGTCATGGAGGGGTACCACACCTTTCTCCTCAAGGGCCGCTATCCGGTCGCGGTGCTCTTTCTGGAGGCCGACCCGGCCACCCTCGATGTCAACGTACACCCGGCCAAGCTCGAGGTCCGCTTTGCCGATGCGAACGTGGTTCGCCGTTTCGTCACCGAGGCGGTGCGCGACTGTCTACGTGAAGCGGCCAGCCCGCTGGGACGTTGGGGTATGGACGAGGGCGAGGCTGCGCGCCGTCGCCTGGTGCCGGGTTCGCAGGGAGAGCCGCGTTCACGGGGCGCCGGTAACGAGACCGGCGCCGACGCTACGGCGTTGGCTAATGAGCCGAAGGCGGGAGAGGCGGCAGGTGTCTACTCGGCACCGCCCACGGTCGGGCCGGATACCGGGGGATCTGAGAGACCGCTACCCGGCTATCGTCCGAGCAGCGTCGCGCCGGCCGAGCAATCTGCGTCTGAGGAGCAGCAGCCGCGGCTGGCATTCGGGGCCGGCTACGAGGAAGGACGGCTGGGTTGTTTGGAGGTGATCGGTCAGGCCTTCGATGGCTACATCGTCTGTGAAGGAGAAGGCGAGCTGGTGCTGGTCGATCAGCACGCCGCCCACGAGAGGATGCTATTCGAGCGGCTCATGCTGGCCTACGCCAGCCGTGAGGTAGAGCGGCAGGGGATGCTACTGCCGGCGCGGGTGACGGTCGGCGAGGCCGGTGTCGAGGCCGTCGAAAGGTGCGCCGCGGAGCTTGCGACGATGGGTTGGGAGATCGATCCATTCGGCGCCGCCGAGGTGGTGGTGCGCAGCGTGCCGGCGATCGCCGCCGGGGCCGACGTGGGAGCCTTGGCCGAGGCGCTGATTGCCGACCTCTGTGAGCTGGGCACTGCACTCACGGCCGTCAAGCTGGCCGAGCGGGTTTTTGCGACAGTGGCCTGTCATTCTGCCGTGAGGGTCGGCAAAACGCTCGACCGAACGGCAGCCGCCGCGCTGCTCCGCGAGCTGTCCGGCGTGGAGTTTCACGCTAGCTGCCCGCACGGGCGGCCGGTCGCGCGCTCGCTGACGCGCGTCCAGGTCGAGCGGCTGTTCGGCCGCTGAGCGTCGTGACCGCCCACGACAATCCACTTCCCTCGAAATTAGTCGTCATTGCCGGGCCCACTGCGGTGGGCAAGACCGAACTCGCGATCGAGCTGGCCGAGTACCTGGGCGCCGAGATCGTCGGTGCAGACTCACGGCAGGTCTATCGTGAGCTCGACATAGGCACCGCCAAGCCCTCGGCCGAGCAACGCCGGCGCGTGCCCCATCACATGCTCGACGTGGTCTCGCCGGACGACGATTACGACGTTGCCCGCTGGAAGGCCGCAGCGCTCGGGGCTCTGAGCGCGATCGAGGCCGCCGGTCACCCGGCCTTGGTGTGCGGCGGCACGGGGCTCTACCTGAGGAGCCTTACCCGCGGGCTCTTTGCCGGGCCCGCAGCCGACCCCGACCTGAGAACCCGCTTACAGGCTGAGGCCGACGCCGATCCGCTCTCCGTGCATAGGCGGCTCGCGGATGTGGACCCGGAATCAGCGGCTCGGATTCATCCCAACGACAGCGTGCGCGTGGTGCGCGCCCTGGAGGTAAGCGAGCTGACCGGCCGTCCGCTTTCGGCTTGGCACGGCGAGCACGGCCTTGCCGAGCGGCCCTTCGAAGTGCTCATGCTCGAGATAACGCGCCCGCCGGCCGAGCTCGGCGAGCTGATCGCCCTGCGCAGCCGCGGCATGGTCGAGGAAGGTCTGGTAGAGGAGCTGCGCATGCTGCGAGAGCGAGGCTACCCCCGCGAGGCCAGGGCGTTTGCTGCGATTGGCTACCGTGAGGCCGGGCAGTGCCTGGACGGCGAGCTCGCCAGCGACGATCTCGCCGAGGCGATAGCGGGGGCGACACGCCGCTACGCCAAGCGCCAGCGCACGTGGCTGCGCGGCCAGGAGCAAACGGTGGCCGTGGCCGCCGGTGACGTAGCTGCCGTGCGCCGCCTTGCGGAGGCTTTTCTTTCCTGATGTTGTAGCGCGGATGGGTTATCGGTTGTGACCCGCCCGGACTGACCTGACTGAAGTAACCAGGAGACGGATTTGGCTGCGAGCAAAACTTTGAGCCGGCTGCGCGAGGAAATCGACGCGGTAGACAAGAAACTGCTGCGCCTGCTCTCCAAGCGCGCCGAACTGGCGCTGGCCATAGGCAAGGCCAAGAGCCGGCGCGCCCAGGGCATCCTCGACGTCGGCCGCGAGAAGAAGGTGATCGGCGCGATCTGCGAGGCCAACCAGGGGCCGCTGCGCGATGAGACGGTGGAAGCCATCTTCCGCGAGATCATATCGGCGTGTCGGGCCAGCCAGCAGCCAACCTCGGTGGCTTTCCTCGGTCCCGAGGGTACCTATACCCACGAGGCGGCCGTCAAGCAGTTCGCTCGTAGCGCAGACTTCCTCGCCGTGCAGTCGATCGGTGAAGTGTTCGCCTCTGTAGAGAGCGGCCGCTCGGCCTTCGGGGTGGTGCCGATCGAGAACACCACTGAAGGCGCCGTGACCCCCACCCTCGATGCGCTGGCCGACACAGGTTCGGTAATCCGGGCCGAGCTGGTGGTGAAGATCGACCACTGTTTGATGGCCCAGCGACGCGACCTCTCTCGTATCCGGCGCATCGCGTCCCATCCGCAGGTCCTGGCTCAGTGCCGCCGCTACCTGGCGGAGCACTTTCCGCGTGTCGAGGTGATGCCGATGCCAAGCAGCGCCGCCGCGGCCAAGGTCGCCGCCTCCAGGGTGGGCACAGCGGCCATCGGCAGCCGCGAGGCCGCCCGCCTCTACGGCCTCGAGCTGGTGGCGCGCTCCATACAGGACAATCCGGCCAATGTGACGCGCTTCCTGATCATAGGCGTGGCCGCCAAGAGCAAGCGTACCGGTGACGACCGCACCTCGCTGGTCATCTCCGTGAAGGACGAGGTCGGGATCCTCGAGCGCATCATCCGTCAGTTCTCGCGCAACAAGGTAAATCTCTCGATGATCGAATCGCGGCCGCTCATCGGCCGTCCATGGGAGTATCGCTTCTTCGTCGATGTGACCGGCCACGTGAACGACCGGTCCGTCGAGCGCGCCCTGCGCTCGGTGGAGCGGCTGGCGCTCTCGGTCAAGGTTCTCGGCTCCTATCCGATCGCCGAATGAAAGGAGCGGCCCGCCCATGAAGCCGTCGATCCCGGAGCGTATTCTCCAGCTGCAGCCCTACAAGCCCGGCCGCCCCATAGAGGAGGTCGAGCGCGAGCTCGGGCTCTCTGGAACCATCAAGCTGGCCTCCAACGAGAACGCGCTGGGCCCTTCGCCCGCGGCCAAGAAGGCGCTTGCCGAGGCGATAGGGGATTTGCACCGCTATCCGGACGGCGGCGCGGTAGTATTGATCGAGCGTCTTGCCGAGAAGCTGGGTGTGGATGCCGATCGCATTGTCGTGGGCAACGGCTCCAACGAGATACTCGAGTTGCTCTCGCGCATGTTCGCCGGGCCGGGAGACGAGGCCGTGATGTCGGAGGACGCCTTCTTGGTCTACCGGCTCGTCGTACACGCCAGCGGCGGAGATGCGGTGCGCGTGCCCGCACGCGGATTTGCCCACGATCTTGCCGCCATTGGCGAGGAACTTGCCGACGAGGTCGGCGAGCGGGGCGAAGGGAGCGTCCTCGACCACCTTCTCCATCTCCCCCTTGACCGCGGCCCAGACGCCGTCGGTGCTAAGGAACACCATGGTTTCCTTCTGACTGCCCAGGGCGGCATTGGCCACGACGAATCCGACGGTGGCCTTGTCGCCATCCTGCTTGCAGTGGGTGATGCTGACACAGAACTTCGAAGTCATCTCGGAGGCTCCGCGGGGGTCGTTCTCTTCTGGATGAGGTA
>PIVZ01000814.1 GCA_003354045.1 bacterium | reverse complement strand
GAGCGTCAGGCAATACCGCAATTGGTTCGGGTAACATCGCCGAGATCCTGAGCATGCCCGCGGCCAGCTCTGTGACCTACACTGCGAGCTGTGACATCGACCCGGCGGCAACCGGAACCTTGTCGAACACGGCAACCGTCACGGCCTCGGTGACCGACCCGAGCCCGGGCAACGACTCGGCCACCGACGATGACACCGTCCTGGCCCCCGAGGCCGACCTGGCGATCACCAAGGACGACGGAGCGTGCCACGCCAACCCCGGGGATGACTTGACCTACACCATCCAGGTCAGCAACCCCGGCCCCAGCGACGCCGTCGATGCCGAGGTCGAGGACCTCTTCCCGGCCGAGCTCATCGACTGCGAGTGGACCTGCGCTCCAGGGGCCGGCGCCAGCTGCACGGCCAGGCCGGTGGCCGGCGACATCGACGACTTCGCGGACCTGCCTGCGTCGAGCTCGGTGACCTACACGGCCGTGTGCACCGTGGACCCTGGGGCGAGCTTCGAGACGCTCGTCAATACCGCCACGGTGACGCCGCCCACCGGCGTCGACGACCCGGACCTCGACAACAACAGCGCCTCGGACAGGGACGCCGGCCCGCTGGCGATCTTCGCCGACTGCTTTTCCTCCGGTGACACGACCGCCTGGTCGACCACGGTCGGCGCTGCCAAACGGCTCGCCAGCCTGCCGAGCCCGGGTGACGAGTTGGTCATCAGACTGGAGCTTGACCTGAGCCGGCCGGGACAGAGCCGGGTGGTCGGTATCTCGGACGGTGGCCGTGCCGTTCTGCGACTTCGCCTCGACGCCCGGATTAGAGAGGTCATGATCACAATGGCAGCCCGGCTTGACGATGGGAGTTGGGCAACAACCGAGCCGGTGCTGCTGGCCGGTGACGGTCCTGTACTCGAACTCGAATGGCGTAAAGCCTGGGATCCGGGCTCGAATACGGGCGAGATGTATCTCGTAGTCGACGGCGCCACCCTCGCCTGGCTGATCGATCTCGACTCGGACGAACAGACAGTCTCCGAGGTCCTGGCCATCGGTGACCTGGAGGTACGCCTGAAGAGGTAGGTACCCCCGCCCTTGGCAAATTCACCCCGGCGGCGCAGTTTCGGTGGCCCCGTCGGGTTTTTTGAAGGAATTTCGGGTTAGACCGTGTATTCGGGCACCTTAACTACGTCACCGAGGATTATGGGGCTGAAATCGGTGCCCGAGGTCTTGACCGATCGGCCCGCAGTCGGCTACCGAGGGCCACGACCCGGCCCTCGACGTGTCCCCGGCCTGCCCACGATCGCCCCGATCCGTTGGGATGTTTCGTTTCGAATATTGGGATCAGTTTTCGCCTAATGAAGAATTATGACTCCCGATGGATTGCCAACCAGATTGCCAACATTGGGGTGGGGGACTGCATGTCTATCGTGGTTGACCGAAGGAGACGCAAAGAGACGAAATGCTCGTAAATTATTTATTATGAGCATTTGTGTCCTCGTCTATATCCTGCTGTCTCCCTGTGTCTTCTTCCTGCTCCGGCCTGTCACGCCGGAGGTCGCGAGTTCGAGTCTCGTCGGCCCCGCCATAAAAAACACGCCGCCCTTATTGGGCGGCGTTTTTTATGGCGGGGCCGACGAGACTCGCGTCACCGTCGTTTGACCACGGGAATTGCCAGCTCGCCTTGCGACCTGCCAATTCCCGTAAGGCCAACCGCCGGCGGCGTCGAGGACTCTCTGGGTCGCTAACGATGGTGCAGATGGCGGCGTTTTGTGTTTAAGTGGCGGGGCCGACGAGACTCGCGTCACCGTCGTTTGACCACGGTCATTGCCAGCTCGCCTTGCGACCTGACAATTCCCGTAAGGCCAACCGCCGGCGGCGTCGAGG
>PIVZ01000212.1 GCA_003354045.1 bacterium | reverse complement strand
ACTCGGCGCCGAGGTTGTCCTTGTTGCTGGCCTTGTGACACTTGCCGAGCTCCTTCTGCACCGTAGAAGAGATCTTGCCCAGGCTCTTGGCGATCCCCCCGCGGCATTTCTGTTCATCTTTCGAGAGTTGGGCGCTGGCCGTGCCTGTCACCAGAAATATGGCTGCGGCGCAGGAAACCACTGCTCCCATTCGACTAAAACGGTTCGTCATTGCTGTTCTCCTCCTCATGCGGAAACAAAAAACTTATGCGGCCTGGCTCGGGCGGGACCACCGTGCAGCGCTGATTATTAGTGTCCTGACCATGGCACTGTCAAGAGAAATTTGAGTTCCGGGCCAATAGAGTGATGTATCGGCAACCGCAACGACACACCGGCGGGCGGGTGCGTTCACTCCAGGAGCAGATTGATGCACTCCGTCATCAATTCGGCGGCTCCGTCCGCCGCGGCACTCGAATGAGTGAATGCCGCACCGCGCCAGATGGCTCTGGCCCGGTCGTCAAGCGGTTCGACACGGATTCGGCGGTGGTCTCGTGCAGGCTCGAAAAGTATTGCGGTGGCGACGTCCTCAGCTGAGGCCGGCGAGGCGGATGTTGACGCCGACTCGCTTCACCGGAACAATCTGCCGCGCAACAAGCGATCGAGACGCCTGCTCCTGAGCCGTAATCGAGCGGCACCGGCCGCATGGGCCGGTGGGAGTGAATATACAGAGATCTCGAGATGACCAGAGGAGGGTCGATGAAACACAGAGACATTGGATTACATGCGTGCCCGCGGGCGCGCGCTATCGCGCTTACGGTGGTGCTTGCAGCATCGTTGGCACTGACGGCTGTGCCTGCGGCCGCGGACAAGCTGTCGTGTCGCAAGGTGGTTGCGCCCGAGGAATCCGGCGAAGGCCGCAACTCGGCCAAGGCCTCGCGCGTGAGGTGTGCAGAGGGAGAGTTCCTGACCGGCGGCACCTGCTACCCAGCGGTGCGTCCCGAGGACGACGGAAGCTGCCAGACCTCTGCGATGGGAATCATCCAGGTCATAGCCGACCATGCTACGACGACCGAGGGTGCTTTCTTCAGCTGCTTGCAGACCGGCGGCAGCGACTGCCCGGTCGAGGCGCGTACCAAGGCGATGGCGATTTGCTGCAAGATTACCGAGGACTGAGGGGACGAGGGGAAGGGTACGAATTTCCCGGAGGGAAATTCGTACCCTTCCCCGGCGTCCCGGCGCTTCATGAAAAGAGGGGGTGACGCCGTCGGCGTCACCCCCTCTTTCGTTCGCGTCGTTTCGTCAGAGCTCGGTTAGAACTGATAGGTAATCTGGAAGCTCGTCTCCGAGCGGCCACGGCTACCGCCACCGAGGAACCACGGCTCGAACAGAACGCCGTCGTCGACGTCGCTGGAACGGCTGTGACCGTCGTACGGATCCCACGGCATCCCACTCCAAATCAGCCTGGTGGTGATGTTGAAGGCGAAGTCAGGCGTGTAGAACCAGTCGAAGCCGAGTGCCACCTCCTGGGCGAAGCTGTTTACCGGGTCCATCAGGTAGATGAACGCCGGAACCAGCGTGCCGCCTTTGTAGAAACCGAGCGCGGCAAACGTGAACAGCATCTCCCACTGGTGAATCGTGTCGCGGCCCTTGCCGGCCGGAGCATCGAGGGTCGGCAGGTCCAGCGGGCCGATGAAGCCAGTCTGTTCGCCGGGCAGCAGGAATTGGTTGTTGTCGCCGCAGTTCTCGGACGGCTGGGAGGTCAAACCGAAGTTCTCGCGATCGGTCGGGTCGAAGGCCGGGTTCGGGCTCAATGATCCGTCGTCGTTCTTGAGGTACTTCGGCACATCGTTCTTCCAGCAGCGTCGCCGTTCGTGGTTGATGATGTAGTGCCAGAAGAACTGCCCGGAGAGGAAGAACGTGCTCTTCTTGTTGAGCCAGCGGATCCATGTGGGGCGGTCGAAGGCGAGCATGCCCTTCCACATGTTGCGATTCGAGACGCCGGGCAGCAACACCGGCCCGTTGTTGGCGCGGCCGAAGTTCCCGACCTGCCTGTCACCGTTGTAGAAGGGCAGGTCGAAGTCCACGATCGACTCCAGCCTCCACACTGTCTGCGTGTAGTCGCCCTCGAAGAAGTTCATGGAGAAGCCCATCGTGTGGACGTAGGGGGCGAAGTATTCGATGCAGATCTCGTTGGCCGCCCAGGGCGGCGTGAGACCGCCGGCCCCTGGATCAGCTGCCAGGCCGTCGCAGTACTGGCTAGCCGTAACCTCCCTCGTACCGCCGCGCCCGTCGGATACCGTAATGTACGGGACGACGTCCAGGCCCTGCTGGTTGATGCCGCCGCTGGGAATTCCCTTGGCTAGCGCCACGGGCGAGCCGTCGGGTGAGAGGCGCTGGTAGAGGTAATTGACCGTCCACTCCGAGCCGCCGGGCATGAGCCAGTGAAAGCGCACGCCGAACTGGCTGTTGTCACCCGGATTCCTGTCGTAGTCGCCCTGGTTGAAGAGCGTGGTGCCGTTCATCAGCGAAGCGCACTCTCCATCCTCCGCGTTACGGCAGAACGACGACTGCAATACACCGGAACCGGCGGCGTTGTGAATGGGATCCAGCATTCTCACGCCCCAGGGTCGCGGCAGGAAGCCGATCTTGCCGGGGTTCCAGTCCCAGCCCGGGTTCCAGTAGAACTCGAGGAAGGGCTGCGAGAGCGGACCGATATGGCCGAAATCCCATAGACCCTTGATCATCCAGAAGGGCTGGCGGATCTCGTCGAAACCGAACCCGGGCGGCGGCAGCTCCTGAAAGAAGTGCCAGCTCAGATCCAGCGTGTTGGCGCGATCGAGCATGCGGAAGCCGTCGGTCTCTCCCCACACGATCTGCTGCTTGCCGATGCGCAAGGTGAGCGGGATCTTCTCGAAGTAGAGATCGATGTAGGCCTCGCGGACGCGGTTGTTGAACTTGAGCTCGTCGCGCTCGTCGGCATCGATGGTCTCGAGCCGCGCGAGATTCGGATCGATCGAATCGCCGTGAAGGTCCTTGCGCTCGATCATGCCCGGCGTCGTGTCGTAGATGCTGTCGTAGACGCCACGGTAGAGCATGAAGATGTCGGAGCGCTTCACGCCGGGAACCCGCCACTTGCCGAAGGCCTTGCCGCGCTGCAGCCACTTGTACTCGAGTCTGAGCTTGAGACTGTTGCGCTGCATGATGAAGCCCAGGTTGTCGAAGTCCTGGTGACGCACGATGTTCGTCGAACGCACATGACCGCCGATATCGAGCCCGCCCTTGCGGTACAGGGCATGAGCCAACCCCGGTATGAGCACCAGGCACAGCATCACCTTCAAAGTCACGGACAATGGTTTCATTAGAATCCCCTCACTGCATCGACTGCAGGAATGTAGTCCCTCTCCACCTATCTCTAAGCTGAGACAACGCTATTAGAACATCCTGCCTGAGTTCGAGCAAATTGTGCGCGGGGCAGTGGCTGCCTTTTCTGCAGCGGGCTCCTGGCGCCCGGAGCGTGGCCCGCGGCGTCGGCCGAAGGTCCGTCGTGCGCCACCTGCCGAATGGCGCTCGGCCGCGAGGGTCGCGCGCGGCGAGATACCGCCCAAACCGGCTTGCTGGCGAAGCGATCAGCCGATAAGAACGGCCAACAGCCGCCTCTGGCCGCGGCTGCCGTCAGTTATGGGGAGAGGGAACGGGTCCGGTGGCCCGGCCGGTCTTCAAAACCGTGATGCCGGCCTCTACGGTCGGCGGAGGGTTCGACTCCCTCCCTTCTCCGCCACTGGCTGCCGTCGATCCTTCCGTCGGGCTGCCGCCGCGCCGGCGGCTTACCAACACCACGATGCCGTCGTTGTTGCGCCATAGCTCGGAGATGCCCTCCGGCAACGGTTCCATGCCGAGTTCGCTGAGAAACTTGGTCTCGGTGAGAAGCACTGCGTCATCGCCGGAGAGCAGCCACGCCGCGGCCTCGTCACGGTCGCGAAAGCGCGGGGCCAGCCGTTGCGAATAGAAGGCCAGGGCGTGCGGCACCGTGCGGTAGCTAGCCAGTGCCGTGGTAGCCGGCAGCTCGGCGGCCACCACGCGCGCGGCCTCGCGCTGGCTCCTCTCGGAGTTGATGACGTCGGCGCACAGACCGTAGGCCATGATGACCAGCGCTGCGGAAGCCAGTGCAAGCTGGGCGAGCAGACGCCGGTCGTGACCGCGCCTGAGCGCCCGCCAGGCCAGAGCGCTGGCTAGCAAGGCGGGCAGCGTGAATAGCAAACGGGGAGCGAGTGCCGGAAACTCGTAGCCCACGTAACCGAGTACGGCGGCGGCGCACAGCCCCACCACGACCGTCCATGCGCCCGCAAGTCCGCGCACCGCCGCCGCCAGCTTGGCGCTGCCGCCCATGACATCGTTCGCGTATGCGGCCGCCAGGCACAGCAGGGGAGGAAAGGCGGGTGCCATGTACGTGGGCAGCTTGGTTCGCGACGCGCTGAAGAACAAGACGACGGTGGCGGCCCAGGCGATGCAGTAGAGGTCGGCGCGGGTGCGGTTGTCCGCGCGCAGTCTCGAGGCCAGCGCCGAAGGCACAAGGATGCTCCACGGCAGCAGGCCGAGCGGCAGCGCCCAACCGTAGTAGAACCACGGCTCCTCATGAGTCAGTCCGCCGCCGCCGGTGAAGCGCTCGACGTTGTGGTGCCACAAGAAGGTCTCGATGTATTCGGGATTGGTCCACCATGCGGCCAGGTACCAGGGGGCCGCCACGGCCAGCACCAGCAGACCACCGCGCACGGGTTTGAGCTCGGCGACGGCCCCCGGGCGCCGGTCGATCATGACGGCCGTTATGGCGACGAAACCGGCCAGGACTGCCGCGATCGGGCCCTTGATGAGCACCCCCACACCCACCAGGACGTAAAACGGGTAAATGGAACGTCTGCTCCCGGGAGTATCGAGAAGCCACATTCCGAGCCACGCCAGCGCTGCGGTGAGTGCCGCAGTCAGCATCATGTCGATCAAGACATAGCGGCCGAGCACGACGAAGCCTGGCGTCGTGGCCAGCAGCATGACGGCTAGCAAGGAGGTTGCCGGTGAGTACGCGCGCCGCGCCCACCAGGCCGCCGCGGCCAGTACCACCAGCGCCGAGAGCACCGATGGCAGGCGGGCCGCCCCCGCATTGAGGCCCAGCCAGTGCATGGAGGCGGCCAGTGTCCAGTGGAAGAAGACAGGCTTGTCGTAGTACGGGAGCCCCTGGATCTGCGGCCTCAGGAAGCTGCCCGAGGCCAGCATCTCGCGGGCGATTTCTGCATGGCGGGCCTCGTCGGGGTTGAGTAGGTCGAGGCGGCCGAGCCACGCGCCGAAGACCACGGCGACGCAGACCCCCAGCGCCAGCGTGGCCAAGCTAGTCCGCATGGGTCACCACCGAAGCGGCGCTACCTGGCGCCCGCCGGCCCTTGCCGTCGCGGGATAGATCGTGCGACGGCTCGCGCGACCCCGATGAAACTCCGCCCATGCAGATCGTCAGGTCGCCTCAGCCGGCGTCCCAGCCCTGTTGGCCGCCATAGAACATCGGCCCGCCCAGATGCATTGCGAACCCGATACCGAAGACGAAGGCCAGATCGCATTCTTCCGGCGAGCCGACTATGCCGCGCTCGCACAACTCGCGGGCCTTGCGATAGAGCGCCCGCATGCAGCGCTCGACGATCTCCTCGCCGCTCGCGACCTTGCTACCGCGCTCCCCGGCCAGCTCGGCCAAGCCCTCCCACGGACCCTTCTTGCTCTTGCCGTCGTAGTCGAAGTACCCGCCGCCGCTCTTGATGCCGAAGCGCTCGACTTGCCGCATCTTCCAGGCCAGGGGTTCCTGCTTGGGCGGGTCCTCCTCGGCTATGACGTCGAGCATGCCGGCCAGGATGTCGATCCCGACCTGGTCGCCGAGCTCGAACGGGCCCATCGGCAACACGGTGGTGCGGATGGCGTCGTCGATCGCATCGATTGGCGTCCCTTCGAGATAGACTTCCTCGGCCGCGGCCATGTAGGCCGCCAGCCCGGCGTTTACCAAGAAACCGGCCGAGCCGTCCTGCAAGATGACCGGCGTCTTGCCGATGCTGCGCACGAACTTGTGGCAGGTGGCCACCGCCTCGTCGCTGGTCTCGGCGCCGCGGACGATCTCCACCAGCTGCATGGCCGGATGTTCGGCGGGGCTGAAGAAGTGTACGTTGAGGAAGTTCGTCGCGTCGCCCCCGCCCTTGGCGAAGAACGGCGTGAGCACGGCCGGGCCCATGGAACTCGAGTTCGAGGCCACCAGCGCTCCCTTCTTGACCACACCGCCGAGAGCCTCGTAGAAGGCCGCCTTGATATCCTTGTTCTCCATGCGCGCCTCGACCACCAGGTCGCAGTCGGCAAGAGAGGCCGGCTCGGTGGTCACCTCGACAGAGGCGATTTTCTCTTCCACCTGCTGCTCGGTGAGCTTGCCGCGCTTGACGGCGCGAGCGTATTTGGCCGCGAACTTCCCCGGCACCGACTCGGCCAGCTCGGGCAGCGGAACGTGTCCGACCACCTCGTATCCGGCCTCCAGCGCCAAGAAACCGATGGCGTTGCCCATGTAGCCGTCGACGCCGTCCACGCCGACCTTGCCGAGCGCGCCGGCTTTGCCGGCCAGCGCCTTGGGCAGTTTCTGTACTTGCTGCTGGGTGAAGAAGAAGCGCATCCCGGCCTTTCCTTCCGCCGAGCTGCCCACCTCGATGAAGGCGTCGCGCTCGACCTTGATGGCCTCGCGCAAAGGCAGGGGTGCCCCCTTTATCATCGCCTCCACCGCCACATAGGGTGCGCGCGGATTGGGCCGCCCGGAGGTCGCCTTCTCGACCACCGGCATGATCATGGGTCGCAACGACTCGGCGTCGGCGAGATCGGCCGGCGGCGTTCGATCCAACGTAGGTAAGGTTTCCAGCAAGAACGTGCGGGCGAAAGCCTCCACATCTTTTCCCTCGGGAATCACCCCGTCGATCATACCGATCGCCTCGGCGGCCCGGGCGCGAAAGTTCTTGCCCTGCAGAATCGCGGAAAAGCCGGCATCCCCCTTGACCGGGTCCGCAGCGTTAATGAGCCCGCTGCGTCGCGGCATGCGCTGGGTGCCGCCAAGACCGGGGAAGATGTTCAGTTTGATTTCAGGAAAGCCGACCGTGGATTTCTCGGTCGCCACTATCGCGTCACAGGCCAGGCACAGCTCGTAGATGCCGCCGAGCGCATAGCCCTCGATGACGGCCAGCCACGGTAGCTCTCCCTCGTCGATGGAGAACAACACCTCGTTGCCCTTGTCTATGAGCCCCTCCAGGTCGGCACGTGTGCTCGACATGAGCTCGCCGATGTCGGCGCCGGCGCCGAGCCCATACTTGTTGCCGCGCATGATGACGCCCTTGAGCGGTGTCTTTGCGTGTATGGCTTCGAGCTCGGCCACCAAAGCCTCGAGGTCGGCTATGGCTGGCGAGGAAAAAGTGTTCATCGAGCCCGAATCGAATCGTACCCAGGCCAGGTCTTCGCGAAGTTCGTAGGTGAAGTTGCCCATCGCAGGTCTCCTTTTCTTGTTCGTGGGCGGCCAGGCTATCCCGGCATCGCGGAGAACTGAATCGGCCATTGGGAAATCGGGGACGGGTACCTATTTCAGGGGCTGCCCCTGAAATAGG
>PIVZ01000813.1 GCA_003354045.1 bacterium | reverse complement strand
GCCGTGCTCGGCGCGTGGGGGCCATGTCCGTAACGCGAAGCCCAGCACACCACTCGTCTTCGCTCTCACCAGCGTGCTACGGGCGAATCATGTGAATGGGCGTGCGATGTCACTTCGGCCAGATCACGTCCGAGCGGCTCGCCCGTGCCTTTGGATTGGCCCTTTCGCCTGCGTCGCGGCCCTTTTCGACGCAGATTTGGTCCGCAGACGAGCAGTTTGGGCTTTGATGCCGCGAGAAGGGCGATATGCTGGTGTAAGGCGGCCCGGCGATACTGCCGGGCAAAGGTCAAATGGGGAATGTCGGATCAAACCAGTGTAACCGGATCAAGCCCGATGCAGCCAATCGCCGCCGCTGCGCGGAGGTCGTGCACGCAGGCAGAGCCACTCGAAGCACGTGCCCCTGCGATTCGGGCGAAAGATAGATGACGAAGCGGCTGAGAATACGCTACGATGGATGAGCAATAGGTTGTCACCCGAAACCGGCGGGCGAAGACGGAGCAACCGATGAAATACATCCTCACAATCGCTGTGGCAGTCGTACTCTTGTCGCTGCCTGCGTGTAGCGTGGCCCCCCAGAGCGCAGACTCTGAATGGTGGACGCTTTATGACCAGATTCAAGACCTTGATACTGCGGGCGAGTATGACCGTGCCGTCTCTGTCGCGGAACAAGCTCTCGAGTTGGCCGAGAGCGATCATCGTCCCGGCCGTCCTCGTGTGGTCAGGAGCCTGGAAACCCTGGCGATGCTCCATAAAGACAGATTCCGCTACGCGGAAGCGGAACCGCTCCTGAAGCGCTCGCTGGCGATCGTGGAGGAGGCTCACGGCCCCGACCCTCCCGATGTGGCGAGGAGCCTTAACAACCTGGCGATGCTCTATGTCCGCCAGCGCCGCTACGCGGAAGCGGAGCCTCTCCTAGAGCGCTCGCTGGCGATCGTGGAAGAAGCTCACGGCCCCGACCATCTAGATGTGACGACGAGCTTGGACTATTTGGCAATGCTCCGTCGCTATCAAGGTCGATATGCAGAGGCCGAGCCACTCTACATGCGCTCGCTGGCGATCGTG
The DNA here is from genome assembly GCA_003354045.1 of bacterium. Taxonomy (GTDB): domain Bacteria; phylum Desulfobacterota; class Binatia; order UBA1149; family CAITLU01; genus PIVZ01. The sequence continues at coordinate 816 of PIVZ01000813.1, read as the reverse complement.
GAAGAGGCTCACGGCCCCGACCACCCTCGTGTGGTTGAGAGCCTGATCAACCTGGCGATGCTCTATGTCAAACAGGGCCGCCATGCGGAGGCCAAGCCGCTCTACGAGCGCTCGCTGGCGATCGTGAAGGAGTCTCACGACGCCGATCGTTTTCATCCGGTCTGGAGTCTGGAACGCCTGGCGATGCTCTATGCCGACGAGGGCCGCTACGCAGAGGCGGAATCGCTTCTAGAGCGCACGCTTGCGATCGTGAAAGAGGCTCACGGCAGCGACTGCTGGTCCGTGGTCATGAAACTGAACAACCTGGCGATGCGCTATGCCGACCACGGCCGCTACGTCGACGCGGAATCGCTTCTAAAGCGCACGCTGGCGACAGTGGAAGAGTCTCACGGCCCCGACCATCCCATTGTGGCAGATGTCCTGGACTACTTAGCAATGCTCCGTGGCAATCAAGGTCGATACGAAGAGGCGGAACAGCTTTACAATAGCTCACTGGCGATCAAAGAGAAGTCTCCCGGCCCTGACGGTCCCTCTGTGGCCATGAGCCTCATCCGCCTGGCGGGGCTCTATACAACCCAAGGTCGATATGAGGAAGCCGGACCGCTCTACAGACGCTCACTGGCGATCTGGGAAAACGCCCACAACGCCCACCCTTCCGGTGTGGCGGTGAGTCTTGGTGCCCTGGCTTGGTTCTATGCCGCACAAGGCGAGTACGCCGAGGCTGAACCGCTCTACAACCGCGCGATGGCGATATGGGAGAAGGCCCTCGGCCCCGATCATCCTAATGTGGCTTCGACCCTTGAAGGTCTGGCGGAG
>PIVZ01000812.1 GCA_003354045.1 bacterium | reverse complement strand
GTCGAGTGTGTCGAGGAGGACCGAGTTCTGAAGAGAGAGGTCTTCGTCAATAAGAGCGGGGACTTTCTCCCGCGGTCCTTGGCTCGACGTCCCTCGGTTTTCCCTACCGCCAACCCCGACAACCTGCCGGTCCGTTTGTCATGAGCGTGGCAATACTCGAACATTACACACTCACCCCCCGCCCAATACAGCACAGCAGTTGAAGAGCATGACTACTCGAGCCCAGTACCTGGCCGCTACAGGCACCTTCTTGATCTCCTCCTGGCTCGTCGCACCGACCTCGGTGGGGTACTGCGACCCATTGTACGAGCTACCCCCCAGAGTTGACATCGTCAAGACTGAAGTCGCGCCAGTGATCGACGGTAGCCTCCGTGACGCAGCGTGGCGTGACGCGGCGGTTATCGGCCGGCTCATGCAGGTCGAGCCCGTCGAGGGCGGCACGCCGAGCGAGCGGACCGAGATACGCCTCATGTACGATGAGGATTTCCTTTATATCGGGGCGCGCTGCTTCGACAGTGATCCCGGAGGCATCATCGCCAAGGAGATGGTCGATGACGTGGACATGCAGTCGGACGACCGCATCAACATCCTCTTCGACACCTTCCACGACCGCCGCAACGCGTTCTTTTTCCAGGTAAATCCGGTCGGGACCCGCAGCGACGCGCGCATAGAGAACAGCGCCGTGTTCCGTCGCGAATGGGACGGGATCTGGCAGGCCAAGGCCTCGGTCGATGCGCAAGGCTGGACGGCGGAGTTCGCCATACCCTTCAAGACGGTATCCTTCGACCCGGACTCCACCACTTGGGGATTCGAGGTCGAGCGCATGCTCAGGCGCCGTAACGAGCGCATCCGCTGGTCGAACATCTCGCAGGCCCGGCCGATCATCCGCGTGGGCGACATCGGCACCATCGAGGGCATGAGCGGAATGAGGCAGGGGCTCGGGCTCGACATCCAGCCGTCGATCTCCGCTGACTACTCCTGGCGACGGGGCGCGGTGGACGGAGACACGGGGCTTCGCGGTAAGGCCAACGCCGACATCGAGGTCGAGCCGAGCCTCGACGTGTTCTACCGCATGACACCTTCCCTCACGGCCTCGCTCACCTTCAACACCGACTTCTCCGAGGCCGACGTAGACGAGAGGAAGACCAACCTCACTCGTTTCTCTCTGTTCTTCCCCGAGACCCGAGACTTTTTCGTACGCGACGCGGGCATCTTCGAGTTCGGCGGCCTCACGGACAACGCCAGTCCCTTCTTCTCGCGGCGAATCGGTATCGGTCCCACGGGCGAGCCGATCGATCTGCTGGCCGGTGTGAAGCTGGCGGGTCGCGTCGGGCCACTGAACATCGGTCTGCTCGACGTGCAGACCGACGAGAAGGGTGAAGTGAACGGAGAAAATCTCTCGGTCGGCCGCCTGGCTCTCGACGTGCTCGACGAGTCACGCCTGGGCTTCATCGTCACCCACGGCGATCCCTGCCCGGCGCGCAATGAGGCGGGCAACTGCGTGGCATCGTGCGAGGATGACCCGGAGGCCTGCGAGAGGCGCGATCCAGACAACACGCTGATCGGTAGCGACTTTCGCTACCGTAACAGCAAGGTGTTCGGTAACCAGGTGCTCAGCGTGGACGCGTGGGCGCAGCACACCTCGTCGAGCGGAACGGGCGGCGATGAGGCGGCGTTCGGAGCATTGATCGACTACCCGAACGACGTCTGGGATTTCGCCCTCGGCTTCAAGGAAATACAGGAGAATTTCAACCCGGCCCTCGGCTTTACCAACCGCACCGGTAGCCGAGAATACGACGCCGAGCTTCGCTACCGGGTGCGCCCGCAGAACTTCTTGCGCAGCGCCGACTCAGGCTTAGCGGCCGAGTACGAGACCGACA
>PIVZ01000811.1 GCA_003354045.1 bacterium | reverse complement strand
GTTCGAAGCCGTAGTAATCCGCGCTATTGGCATAAGGTTCGTTGAGACGTGCGGTCCGTCCGGGAATGGATAGCCCATGGTAGACCTTGACCGTACGTGCGCGCAGCCAGTCGTTGTCGAACGGGCTATAGCCGAAGAAGGCCAGCACGTCGTTGATGCGCAGCAGCCATTTCGCGGTCCCGAGACTGGCCTCATCCAGCATCAGGTTGACGCGGACGCCGGCCTCCTTGGGCGAGGACAGCCAGTAGACCATCGCCAACTCGGGCGGAACCAGCGCGTCGCCAATACTGGTAATGCCGTAGCTCAGCGCCTCCGCGTAGAACGCGTCGAGCCCGGCCAGCGCGCTGGTCAGGTCGTCGGGCAACGGCGAAGGCCGATCATCGGAAAACAGCGCCTCGATCGCGCTGCGCTCGCTCAGTAGCCCGGTCGGCCTGCCCTCCTCGTCCCGGAAGAAGAAGCCGTCTTCCGGATCGGGCGTCTCGGGACCGATTCCGGCAGCTTCGAGCGAGTAGGAATTGACCGCCATGATGTGCATGCTTGCGTGCGCGGCCAGAACCGGCCGGTCGGTCGCCACCCTGTCTAAATCTGCGCGATTCAAGTGCCGGCCAAGCGCTGTATCGTCGTATCCGTAGGCAACGATCCAGCCGGGGCCGGCCGTCGCGCGTGCGTTCTCTCGCAAGGTGGCCACCAGCTCATCGACGTCCGTCATGTGGTCGAGCGCGACGGCTCCGGGAGGCATGAGCAGCGCATGCAGGTGGGCATCGTTGAAGCCGGGCACCACGACCTTGCCGGCGAGATCGATGACTCGAGTATCCGCGCCGGCAAGTGCGAGCACCTCGTCGTCAGACCCGACGGTGGCTATACGTTCGTTGTGGATGGCGAACGCCGAAGCCTCGGGCAGCTTCTCGTCCATCGTGATCACCGTGGCGTTGTGGACGATCACGTTCGGCGACCGGGCACTCGCGCATGCGGCTGCTGACACGACCACCAACAGCACGGCGCAGGTGCTAGCAGCGTCATTCTTGCTAGAAAGTCGCATCATTTTCCGAGCAACGACTACGCGTAACGACCTGGGTGCTAATCACACAGGAGTGATGATGCCCCTAGTCGCGGGCTACGAGCAGGCCGTCGCCGACCGCGGACTCGCCGCGGTCGTTGCTTACGGTGAAGCGTGTGGTGCCGTTCGATCCTTCGAAGATTCGCACGACGAGATTCGAGGGCATGAAGACCATGCCGCGGAACCGTCCGCCGATGCGAACCACTCGCTCGCCGTCACCACCGAGCAGACGATCGACCACCCGGGAAACCGCCAAGGCCAGCGTTGCCGTGCCGTGAAGGATGATACCAGGGAGGCCGGCCATCGCCGCGAAGGCGGCATCGGTGTGAATCGGGTTCCATATGCGCGCGCACTCGGTATAGACGTGCGCGGCACCCACGCCCACAGGGATCTCGAGCTCGGCCGACGCAACAGACTCCGGTATGGGCGTTAGCGCTGGCTCGCCCTCTCCATCTACGCGATCGCCGCCGATCACCTCCACGCCGCGCATCAACGACCCGTACCAAGAGGTACACACAGGGGCCCCTTCCGAATCCACACTGTCGAGGCGGGCGACTTGATAGGCGCCGGGCTTACGGGCCTCCACGCGCACCACGGTGGCCCGGGTGGTAACCGTCATTCCTGCGCGTACCGGCTTGTGCGTCTGGAGGTCATGAGTGGCATGGACGGAGCGCATACGCTCGTCCGCCGTCAAGTCAGGTACGGCGGGCAGGCACTTCGGGTCGAGGAATATGGGCCATTCGAAGCAAACCGGGAAAAGCGGATGGGCGAGGACATCACCGCGGGCTCGGGTATCCATGTAAGCCGCGTGATGGTCTCCCAGT
>PIVZ01000810.1 GCA_003354045.1 bacterium | reverse complement strand
GCCACGCCGACGATCCTGGTCGACCCTTGCGGGGTGGGGCAGTCGTGGCGATCGGAGACTGGGAGATGGACCAGCCAGGTGCCATCTGCACCCTTCCTGGCTTGGTAGGCCCTCTCTGCTTCCTTGAGCGCGCTGTCCACGGTTCCTCCCGTGAACTCGAAGTGAGTCTCACCGACCGTGATCTCCGGGCTCGGGTCTCGGCCCTCGTGTATCTCGTGCAGGATGCTCTTGAGCTTCTCAGCGTTCGCTGGCGCACTTTCGAAGGTGTGCCAGCCGGCGCAGCCTTGTAGCGTGCCGGTCGGGTAGAACATTACCGCGCTCGAACTGCCGCAAGGCGAGTCCTTGGCTTCGAACCAGGCCTTGGCGATGCCCACCGGAAAGTCCACCTTGCCGGCCGGCAGCTTGCGCACCGGGGCTATTGCGCCAGCGGCCGAGGCGGTGGCCTCGAAGTCATCGACTCCCATCACGCCGCCGAGCAGAGTCGAGACTGCACCGTTGGAGATGCTGTCACGCCGGGCCAATACCCGGACCGCGGTTACTCCCGTGTCGGTACTGACCAGATTGGCCGACTGTGCTTCCCAGCTGGCGAAGACGATGTCTGCCGGGCGAATGGTGATGGTCTCTCCCGCCGCTTGATTCTTGTTCGAGTACTCGTTTATCGCATGGATGATTCGCGACTTGTCTCCGTCGGTGAGCGTGTACGTCGCCGGATCGATGTTGCCCATCGCTTCGTAGATGCGGCCTAGCTCCAGGTTGCCTGAAGCGGCACCAGCGTCAGCCACGTTCTGTAGCTGCGCCTTGGTAACCATCATGTAGCCGACGTCGATTACCAGCGCGGCAAAGCCGGCAACCGCGATGGCGCCGGCGGCTGCGAGGATAGCCATCGCCCCTCGCTCGTTACTCTTCCGTTCTTTCGGCTCCTGCTGAGAGATCTTCATTGCCCGCCCCCTTTAGACATGCACCGGCTACTCGAGTTCCATTACGATCCGCGCCGTCAGTACGGTCGGATCTCGGAATCCCGCCGTGCCGTCGTCGGTCGTGCCGATGAAGTTCGACAGGAACGAGAACCCGGTCGGGTACTGGATCTCGACCGTAAGCGGCTGTCCCGCTTCTCCGCCGGCCCCCGTGACGGTTACCGTCGAGGAGCTCGCATCGAGACCGACCTCATCGAGGTAGGCGTAAGCACGCGCTCTTACTACAGATTCGCTCGGGCGAGGGTCTGTGGCGACGATCCCGTGCCTTGCTGCCTCACGCACTGCGGAGGTCAAGATCTGCTGTTTGTAGAAAGCCGTTCCGAATTCGATGATCCCGAACAGAATGAGCATGAAAACAGGCAGGACGAGCGCAAACTCGAGCCCCGCCATGCCGCTTTCTCTCTTGAATTGTTTTCTCATTTCGCACACCCCCCACGGTGATACGTTGTTGCCAAGACTCGAACCGAACCCACTATCCCCTTGACGAGAGAGTCCCGTTAGCGTTTCGGGATCCGCCCCAAACCTTGAATGCGCTAAGTATTAAGCAATCCCCGTGCCAGGCTCGGCACGTGCCGCCGAGCAAAGCGCCACGCGCCGCGACCATTGCGAGGTTGCGCGTTGCTGTCAAGTGTCGTTCAAAAAAGGACCGAACAACGAGGCCTTAGGGGCGACTGAGGGGGTCGCAATAGAATTGATTGATATTGCAGAATTGCACTGCTCTCTAACTCGAATGCTGCACGGATGCGGGGTTTTTGCTGCAATCCCTGCGGGTTGGTTCCCGCATGCGGCGGGTATGCACCTCGGAACGAAGGGCTGTGCGAGCTAGCAGAGTAGTCCCAGAGCCAGCCCCGATTACGGCGAGCGCGCACTCGAAACGGAGATCTTCATCTCTTGGCCTCTCGATTGCATTT
>PIVZ01000809.1 GCA_003354045.1 bacterium | reverse complement strand
AGAGCTTGGCGCCATAAGAAGACTCGATGCGCTGGCGCACCTCCGGGATGCCGGCGCCGGGTTCGCCGCCGCACATCAGTATCTTCACGCCCAGTGACGAGATCGGCGCGCCGAGAATCTCCGGGGCGCGCTCGATCATGTGCTCGGCAAGAGAAGGCGTGCAGGTGAGCACGTTGCCGCCGAAGAACTTCGCGGTCTTCAGTATGCGCGCCACGCCTCCCTCTGCACCCACCGGGATGACCATCGTGCCGTCGTCGTGGCTGCACTGCATGCCGGGAACCCCGGCAACGAACATCGAGAGCGCGAAAGCGTGAATGACGCGGTCACCGCTGCGCACACCGGCCCGCCAGTTGCCGCGGTGCAGGTACTCTCCCCACATGTCATCCAGGTCCACGCGGGTGAATGCATACGGTTGCGGGTCTCCTGTGGTACCGGAGGTCGCCGCCATGGTTACGATGTCGGCAAGCGGCACCGGCAACGTCTCATCCAGGAAGCGGTAGACGTCGTTGTCGCACTCCTCGATCAAGGTGCGATAGTCGGCCTTCGTGAAGGGAGGGAGTGCCCTCGACCAGTCCTCCAGGGTCTTGATGTCTTCTGGGCCGTTTACGCCATTGTCTTCCATGCGCCGGCGAAAGTAGGGGGCGTGCTCGAAGATCTCGCTGATCCGCGTGTGCAGGCGCTCGAGCTGGATCTCGCGCATGCGCTCGGTGCCGAGGATCTCCTCGAATTCGGGTCTCCAGTATTTACGTTCCGTCATGAGGTTGTCTCCTACACGGCGACGGGGGCTGACAACAACCCGGCCAGAGCTACGACGCTGGGCGAGTCTTCAGGCAGGTCTAGAAGCGAGCGGCCGGTCGCGTTGTAGTCCAGAATATTGCCGTCTTCGGGCACGAACACGGCGACCTCCAGGCCGAGCTCGCGGACGGCTTGCCCGGCGCGGCTGCGGTCTTCTTCGTTGCGCACCCTGTTGATTACGACGTGGGTCTCGATCGGCCTGTCCTCGTTGTAGTCCACCGCGATGTTTCTTACCTTGACGACCGACTCCAGCGACCGCTGCGAGGTATCGGCCACCAGGATCAGCTCATCGATCCGGTGAACGGCGCGCCTGTTTACCTGCTCGATGCCCGCCTCGCAGTCGATCAAGGTCGTATCGTATTCTCCGCACAGGGATTCTACGCCGAAGCGGAGCAGTTCGTTGACGCCGCAGAAGCATCCCTTGCCCTCGGCCCTGCCCATCGCCAGGAGATCGTAGCCACGGTCACTGGTGCTGACGAGATCACGGATGACGCTCTTGATCGGGCGCTTCTCGATCTCGCGCTGCCTGGCCGGCGCCTCGATGAGCGTCTGGCGGAAATCGCCGAGCGTCTGCTCGGGGTTCTCTCCGAGTGTATAGGCGACGCTGATCACCGGATCGGCGTCTATCAGTAGCAGTCGCTTGGTGTCTCTCAACAGCAGCTTGGTCAGAATTGCCGAGACCGACGTCTTGCCCACGCCGCCTTTGCCGCCGACCGTCAGAATGTGTCCGTTTTGCGCCATCGTCGTTGTCGTGTGCGTTAACCGTTGCGCGTCGCCGAGCCCTCAGGCCGCGTTCGAACCGCCGTTTGCAGAGATCTTCGCGTGCCGCGCACGGGCGAACAGCGCCGCTCCGAGTGCACCGACTATCTGCGGGTCGATCCCCAGCTCGCAAACCTCGCGGCCGATCACTTTCTCCGAAGCTCGCACCACCCCGGCGTTCTTGGCCACGCCTCCGGTAATGCAGACCTCGTCTTTGATGCCAACCCGTTTGACCAGCCGGTTTACCCTGATCGCCAGCGCCTCGGCTACGCCGAGCCCGATGCCTTCGCGGGTTCTGCAATCGGCCAGGCACGTCATGACGTCGAACTGCGT
>PIVZ01000211.1 GCA_003354045.1 bacterium | reverse complement strand
AGGTGATGTGATCGACGAAGTCAGACTCATAGAGGTGAAGCAGGACATCCACGCCGACAACAACCGTGTAGCGGCGGAGTTGAAGGACAAACTGACGGCCAGCAAGACCTTCTTGCTAAACCTGATGTCTTCACCGGGCTCCGGCAAAACGACGACCATCCTGCGCACGATCGCTGAGTTGGGTGACGACCTGACCGTGGGCGTGATCGAGGCGGATATCGACTCCAAGGTAGACGCGGAGAAGATCGCCGCCGAGGGGATCGAGGCCGTGCAGCTACGGACCGGCGGCTTCTGCCATCTCGACGCTTCGATGGTCACGAAAGGACTCGACGGGCTCGACCTCGACCCTCTCGACGTCGTGATCATCGAGAATGTGGGCAACCTGGTGTGCCCGGCCGAGTTCGACACCGGCGCGATCAAGAACGTCATGATTCTCAGCGTGCCCGAGGGCGACGACAAACCGCTCAAGTACCCATTGATGTTCTCGGTGTGCGACGTCCTGCTGGTAAACAAGATCGACTATCTCGAGCTCTCGGACTTCGACCTCGAGGCAATGCGCGAGAGAGTCCTCAACCTGAACGCCGGCATCGAGATCTTCGAGGTCTCGGCCAAGACCGGCGCCGGCATGAGTGGATGGGCGGACTGGCTTCGCAGCGAGGCCGCGGCCTTCCTCGAGGGGTGACCGGCGGGACCGCCGCCATGACACCTTCACCGATGCGCACGCGCTGGGCCGACGAAGTAACGGCCGAGCGTGTACTTCCCGAGTACCCACGACCGCAGCTCGTCCGCCCGGCCTGGCAAAACCTCAACGGCGAGTGGGACTACGCGATCCGCGACAGGGACGCGCCTTGCCCCGAGACCTTTGACGGTAAGATCCTGGTGCCGTTTTGCGCCGAGTCGCTGCTCGGTGGAGTTACCAAAACGGTGGGGCCGGATCGGCGTCTTTGGTATCGGCGCCGCTTCCACACACCTGATCTCGTTGGAGACCGCCTGCTGCTGCACTTCGGCGCCGTCGATTGGAAGACCGAAGTGTCGGTGGACGGCAATGAAGCCGGCAGCCACGAAGGCGGTTTCGATCCCTTCACTTTCGAGATTACCGAGCATCTCACAGAACACGAAGAACATGAGATCGTGGTGTCGGTGTGGGACCCTACCGACAGCGGCCCGCAACCGCGCGGCAAGCAAGTCGCCCAGCCCAAAGACATATTCTACACGCCGGTCACGGGAATCTGGCAAACGGTGTGGCTGGAGCCGGTGCCACGGGCGTTCATCTCCCGGCTCGAGGCCATACCCGACGTTGATGCCGGCGTCCTCCGACTGAGCGCCGTCATCGACGGCCTGGCCACCGCGGATCGCGTCAGGGTCATGGTCAGCACGAACGACGTTGTCGTCACGCGAACCGAAGTCGTTCCACACGCGGCACCGACCGGCGCACGAGCCGGTGATCCACATCCGGTGACGGCAGAGGTAGCGGCCAGAGAGGACAGTGTCGGACGATCCCGCATTTTCGTCACCGAACCGATCGCGATCTCGATACCGGATCCCCGGCTATGGTCGCCCGTGGATCCCTTTCTATATGACCTCCAGGTCGAGCTGGTTCGCGACGGACAGATACTCGACCGTGTGACGAGCTACTTCGGGATGCGCAAGATCGCGATCGGCACCGACACGAGCGGGCACCTGCGCATGATGCTGAACGACCGGCCCGTCTTCCAGTGCGGAGTCCTCGACCAGGGCTACTGGCCCGACGGGCTCTACACGCCACCCACCGAAGAGGCCATGCTCTTCGACCTCGAGACCATAAAAGCGATGGGCTTCAACATGGTGCGCAAGCACGTGAAGGTCGAGCCGGCGCGCTGGTACCATCACTGCGACCGGCTCGGGCTCCTGGTATGGCAGGACTTCCCGACCGGTGACGAGTTCGCCGTCAGCCTACCACTCGGCTATATGGCCGGCTCCGTGTTCGGTTTCGGCCGTTTCAAGGAGATCGAGAAGACTGCCGCGGGGCGCGCAACCGTCTACCGCGAGATAGAGGCGATGGTCGGCGCCCTGGCGCATTTTCCTTCCATCGTCGCGTGGGTGCCGCACAACGAGGGTTGGGGACAGTTCGACACAAACGAGATCATCCGACGCTTCCGCGAGCTGGACCCGAACCGGCTGGTGGACGGTCCGAGCTGGTTCATCGACCGCGGCGAAGGCGACATGCGCGACTATCACGTCTATTTCCGTCGGCCGAGCATGTGGAGGATGAGAGGCTCGCGGTGCGCGGTGCTCGGCGAGTTCGGAGGTTTCGGCCACGAGGTGACCGGGCATACCTGGCCCGGACGCAAGTTCTCCTACTTCAACAAGAAGACGCCGGCCGCACTGGCCGCCGCCTACGACCGATTGATGGCACGGGTCGAGGAATGCGCAGAGCAGGGCCTCGCCGCGTCGGTCTACACACAGATCACCGACGTCGAGGGCGAGGTGAACGGCCTGCTCACCTACGATCGGGCAGTAGCGAAGCTCGACACCGAATTCCTCGCCGGGATACATCGCCGCCTAACCGGCCGCTGAGCGGGCGGGGGTAGGGCAACATGGTGCATTCTGTGATAGGGGTTCGTCAGATGGTTTCGGACAGCCTGGAATTCGCAACGAACGGTAGCAGACATAGTGAAGAGTAAGCTTCTCCTCGGTTTGACCTCGGTCGCCGGCGGCCTGGTCGCGGCGGCGGCAAAGCGCTTGACGCGCTCCCGCAGACCCGTGCTCTACGTAGGCGGCCCGGTCGTCACCATGAACGGCTCCGATTCCGTGGTTGAAGCGCTCGGCATCGACCGGGACCGCATCGTCAAAATCGGCAAGCGCGACGAGCTCGAGCGTTGGGCCGCCGAGGTGAACGCGCGCGTGGTTGATCTCCGTGGTAGGGCGTTACTTCCCGGCTTCATCGACGGCCACGGGCACTTTCCGGGAGCGGGCTTGTTCGCCTTGCAGGCCGATCTGAGCAGCCCGCCGGTGGGCACGGTCGAGAACATCGAAGAGTTGCTTGCGCGCCTGCAGGATAAAGCCAAGGAGAGCCCCACCGACGATTGGCTCGTCGGCCTCGGATACGACGACACGCTACTTCGTGACAAGCGCCATCCTGACCGAACGGACCTCGACAGCGTCTGTTGCGACCGGCCGGTCCTGATCTGGCACGTCTCGTTTCATATTGCAGTGGCAAACAGCCGCGCGCTCGAGCTGGCAGGAGTTGACGAGGCCACGCCCGATCCGGACGGCGGCCGCATCCAGCACGATGCGGAGACCGGAGCACCGAATGGCGTTCTCGAGGAGAACGCCATCGAACTGGTCCGCCGCATCATCCCCGAGTTCTCATTGGCGGACGGCTATGCCGTCGCGCAAGAGGCAAGTCGCCGCTACGTGAGCCAGGGCGTGACCACGGCCCAGAACGGCTTTGCCGAAAAGAACCACATGCGCTCGCTCAACGTCATGTCTCGTCTCGGCCTTCTGCCGCTCAGGCTCGTGATGTGGCCGGGGCAACCGGTCGCCTCGGCGATGACGAAGGGAGAGTTCGAGTTCTCTCCGCATGACGAGAAGTGGGTGCGGCCCGGCGCCGCCAAGTTACTGGCCGACGGCTCCATCCAAGGCTACACCGCCAACCTCACCCTCCCCTACCACGTCCCGCCCGGCGACGATCCGAGCTTTCGCGGCTACCCGAGGATCGCGCGCGAGCCACTCATCGCTGCAGTCAAAAAGTTTCACAGTGACGGCTGGCAGATAGCGGTGCATGGCAACGGCGACGCAACCATCGATGACATCCTCGATGCTTTCGAGATCGCTCAGAAGGAGCATCCACGAGACGACACACGCCACGTCATCGTCCACGCACAGACTGCGCGTGACGATCAACTCGACCGCATGAAAGCGCTCGGCGTGATACCCAGCTTCTTCGTCATCCACACCTACTACTGGGGCGACCGCCACCGCGACATCTTTCTCGGCCCCGAGCGCGCCGCGCGCATCAACCCGCTGGCCAGCGCAATCGAAAGGGGCCTGCACTTCACCATTCACACCGACACACCGGTGGTGCCGATGGAACCTTTGCGCCTGGTGTGGTCGGCCGTGAACCGCCGCACCGCCGGCGGTAACGTGCTCGGTGAGAGTGAGCGTATCGAGCCGATGCGCGCTCTGCGCGCCGTCACCATCGAAGCCGCCTACCAGCACTTCGAAGAAGACCTCAAAGGCTCGCTGGAAGTAGGCAAGCTCGCCGACCTGGTGATCCTCTCGGAGTCGCCTCTCGACAACCCCGAGCACATAGACGAGATCCGAGTGACCGAGACCATCATCGGCGGCCAGAGCGTCTACCGCGCCGACTCTCCCCTACCCCAACGCTCCGCTCTTACGTAACGCGGTTATTTCTTCGCCGCTCTTGCCGAGCTCGGTAAGGACTTCGTCGCTGTGCTGGCCTTGTTCCGGCGCCATCCAGCGTTGCTCGCCCGGGGTGCCGGCGAAGTCTACCGGCGTGGCCGGCATCATTGTCGTGGCCTCGCCGTCGGGCACCTCGACGAAGCCGCCGGCGGCGTGGGCCTGAGGATCGGCAAGTACCTCTTCTATCGTCTGCACGGGTGCCCACCACAGGTCCTTTTCAGCATCGAAGATCACGCCCCATTCGGCGAGCGTCTTGGTGGCGAAGATCTCGTCGAGCATCCCTATGAGCTCGGTGCAGTTGGAGGCACGCACGGTGAGCTCCGAGAAACGCTCGTCGTCGATCCATTCCGGATGACCGACCGCACGGGCCAGCGACGGCCAGTGGCGGTCGCCTTCGAGCCCGATCAGCCAGAACCACTTGCCCTCGCTGTCCTGGTAGTTGTTGATCATCGGATTGAACATGGCCGTGCGCTCGCCGAGCATGACGGGGATGCCGAGGCGCAACATGATGGCGAGATCGAAGCTGAGCGTGTACATACCCTGGCGCATGAGGGAGGTGCTCACCAACTGCCCCTTGCCCGTCTTCTCGCGCGAGTAAAGCGCAGCCGAGATCGCCCCTGCCAGCGCTAGACCGGCGCCATGATCGCCCATTCCGCCACGCTGGAAGGGCGGGGTCGAGCCCGGCTGCGTGAGCGATGCGGCAACGCCGGAACGCGCCCAGTAGGCGCCGATGTCGTAGGCCGGACGATGCGCATCCGGACCTTCGAGCCCGTGGCCCGTGATCAATCCGTAAATCAGGCGCGGGTAGCGCTCGAGCACACTCGCGGGGTCGAGCCCGAGCCGAGCAAGACCGGCGACGCGCACGTTGGTTATGAGGACATCCGCGCGGTCGATCATTTCCAGGGCCACGCCCTTGCCTTCGTCGGTCGAGAGGTCGAGCACGATGCTACGCTTGCCCCGGTTGTCGTTCTCGAACGGTGGGTTGACGGGCAGATCGCCGCCCAACATCTTGCGAAACAACCGGCCGGGATCACCGACACCGGGAGGCTCGATCTTCGTAACGTCGGCGCCCCAATCGGCGAGAATGACCCCGGCGGCGGGCGCCGCGATCCAAACACCAAGCTCGACTACTCTTATCCCTTCCATAGGTCCCGGCATGATTCCTCTCCCTTCTCTTGTCGCCGCGGCCCGTTTCAGCCGGGCCGCTCTGAGGCTCATTAGCACGGCGCGCGCCCACCGGACAGCGAAACGACGATGCGTGCCTGCGTCGGCGCGCAGCCGCAGCCCGCCGACGCGGACGTGCTGGCGCCGCCGCTCCATATCCACGCGGCACTGGCACACTGGCCGGACCAGATCTCTCTTCACTTAACCGCGGCAAACCTCGACTATGGCCTCGTTCCCGGATAAGAGGTTCTGTCGCGCACCGGCCCAGGCGGGCGGTCGAGACCGGTTCACTTACAAGACCGCCGGCGCACATCGGAGCAGCGGCGTAACCGTCGGATTACGTACTCGGAGGCACGATCGATGATTCTCGATGAATTCAAACTAGACGACAAGGTGGCCATCGTCACTGCAGCAGGCAGAGGTATTGGTGCCGCGATAGCCACGGCGTTTGCCGAGGTGGGCGCCGACGTGGTGATCGGGGCACGTACTGCCTCGCAGCTCGAGGAGGTCGCCGAGATCGTCGGCAAGACCGGGCGCCGTGCGGCGGTGGTGGCGGGCGATCTCGTGAGCCGGGAAGGGATGCAGACGTTGGTCGATACCGCCATCAACGAGTTCGGACGCATCGACATCGTGGTCAACAACGCCGGTGGCAGCATGCCGGGACCGTTTATCACGACGGACGAGGAGGACTTCAACGAAGCGTTCCGGTGGAACGTCACCACGGCCTTCAACCTCACCCAGCTCGCGGTGCCGCACATGCTGAAGACCGGAGGCGGCAGCGTCATAAACATCGCGTCCGCGGCCGGCTGCTTCCATGATCGCGGCTTCAGTGCTTACGGAACTGCCAAGTCGGCTCTCATGCACTTGACCAAGAACCTGGCTCAGGAGCTCGCCCCGAAGATAACCGTAAACTCGATTGCACCCGGCGCAATCGCGACATCGGCGCTGGATATAGTGATCCAGGACGAGGAACTGGAGAAAGCGATGATCGCGCGCACACCGCTCAAGCGCATCGGCGTGGTTCGGGACATCGCAGCCAGCGCCGTCCTGCTGGCCTCAGCGGCGGGCAGCTACGTTACCGGCCAGGTGCTTCGCATAGACGGCGGCATCCAGCGCTCGAATCTCGACATGGGAATACCGGACCTCGAGTGAGAAGAGCCCGACCCGCCCCCGCCCGAAGGCAGCGTGGCAGGCGGGCGTGTCAGTACTGACAGAGCAGATCGGAGCAGGCCTGCTTTTCGAGTATCCCCTCTACCTTGGCCGAGTGGCCGTCGATCAAACAACCGCCATCGCCAAGCTCGGTGACCACGCCTTCGACCGTGGTCGCACATGGCGCAAGCTCGGCGAGTATCGCATCCGAACAGGGACCAGCGTCTGGCTTCCTCACAATCCGCCTTCTCGCCTTCTCGCCGACCCGCGCAATCTTGTTACTCGTCTTGTACTCGATGGCGCACTGATCGGGGGAAATTACGGGATCGGTCCACCAATATTGGCCCTGGTAGAGCTCCTCGCCACCATTTAGCGCATCCGTACACTTGATGAGAGCCTTGCTCTGCGCCTTCACGAAGTTACGCCCCGCTTTCGCGATCGCCTCCTGGCATTCAGCCAGGTCGCCTTCGTTCGGAGCGGCTGCACGGCCGTATTCCTGATCGATCATCTCGGCTACCGCGCTGATGTGTGAATCGATGAGACAGCCACCGTCGCCTGTCGCAGTAACCAACCCGTCTACGGTATCAGCACAGGCGGACAGCTCTTCGAGGACCGTACCACCGCACTTGCTGGAGATCTGCTTGCGCGCCTTGGCGCCAGCCTTGGCGATGACCTTGGCGGCTTTGTACTCGTTGAAGCAGTCCTCGGGCCCACTTATCGGCAGCGAAGCGCCTTCGTCACTGTAGAGAGTTCGACCTTCGTTCAGCGCATCGCGACAACGCTGAACGCCCGACAGGCCCTTCAAAGCGAGCTTGGTGCCGGTCTTGGTGATCGCTCGCTGGCATTTCGCCGGGTCGGGCTCCGGCGCGCAATAGTTGCACAAGGTGCCCGCCAGCACCTTGACCGTGTAAACGCCTGCGATCGTCTCGCCGTATACCATCGAGACTTCGACGGGATCGAGC
>PIVZ01000210.1 GCA_003354045.1 bacterium | reverse complement strand
GGCCGAGAGCGGTGAGACGGTCACCTACAAGCAGCTCGACGACCGTTCCAACCAGTGCGCGCAACTTCTCTACGAGAGCGGCCTGCGGCCCGGCGACGGGATCGCCATCTTCATGGAGAACAACGCACGCTTCTTCGAGATCTGCTGGGCGGCGCAGCGATCCGGCCTCTACTACACGGCCATCAGCTCGCGGCTCACACCACCGGAGGTCGAGTACATCGTAAACGACTGCGGTGCCAAGGTGCTGTTTTCATCCGAGGCAAAGAGCGACGTGACGATGCAGCTCGAAGGGCGCCTGCCGGCCGTCCGACGAAGGTTGATGATCGGCGAGAGCACAGCCGACTTCGAGAGCTACGAGCAGACGGTTGCCGCGCAGCCGGAGCGGCCGCTGGCCGAGGAGCTCGAAGGCGCAGACATGCTCTACTCTTCGGGTACGACGGGCCGGCCCAAAGGCGTGAAGATGCCCCTACCCAACCAACCCGCCGGCACGCCGCCCGGCCTGCTCACGCTGGTGACGGGCCTCTATCACGCCGACTCCTCGAGCACGTATCTATCTCCGGCGCCGCTCTACCACGCCGCACCGCTGCGCTTCAACCTGGCCTTCCAGCGCCTGGGAGGCACCTGCGTCATAATGGAGAACTTCGATCCCGAAGGCGCCCTCGCCCTGATCGAGCGCCACCGCATCACGCATAGCCAGTGGGTCCCGACCATGTTCCTGCGGATGCTGAAGCTACCTGAAGAACGGCGACGCGCCTTCGATGTATCGAGCCTGGTGACGGCCGTTCACGCCGCCGCACCCTGCCCCATCCCGGTCAAGGAGGAGATGATCGAATGGTGGGGGCCTGTCCTACACGAGTACTACGCAGGGACAGAGGGCAACGGTTTCACCGCCATCAACAGTGAGGAATGGCTGGCACACAAGGGCTCGGTGGGACGGCCCCTGCTGGGCGAGCTGCACATACGCGACGACGACGGCAGCGAGCTGCCCTGCGGTGAGGCCGGCTTGATCTACTTCGCCAAGGGCCCCGAGTTCGAGTACCACAACGACGCCGAGAAGACGCAGTCCTCACGCAACGCGGACGGCTGGAGCACCCTCGGCGATATCGGCTACACGGACGAGGAAGGCTACCTCTATCTGACCGACCGCAAGGCCAACATGATCATCTCCGGTGGGGTCAATATCTACCCGCAGGAGGCCGAGAACGTGATCGTCACGCACCCCAAGGTTGCCGACGTGGCCGTCTTTGGGATACCCAACGAAGACTTCGGGGAAGAGGTGAAGGCCGTCGTCCAGCCCATCGACATGGCAGATGCGGGAGCGGACCTCGAGGCCGAGTTGATCGATTTCTGCCGGGCGCAGCTTTCCAAGATCAAATGCCCTCGCTCGGTCGACTTCGAGGCCGAATTGCCTCGCCACCCCACCGGCAAGCTCTACAAACGCCTGCTCAAGGACCGCTACTGGAAGGGGCACGAGTCGGGCATCATTTGAGACGGCGGGGGAGACGAGAGGCCAATGGTGGCTGGCCGGGGCGCCGCTGCCAGCCCGTCGGACACTCCGTTCGAGTTGCCCGGCATTGATCGCCGCGGGCCATAATGAATTGCTAGAGATCGTCTAGCGTAAACCCCCAGGTTTTAAGGATAATCGGCTCTTCCTGTCGGGTCATGGCCTTCTTGTAGCGAGCGCCTGATCGACCCTTCACGCGGGCCTCGCACTCGCCCCAGGTCTGGTGACGACGAGCCACGCCGTCAACGACGCTCAAGTAGGAGTAGGCCCGCTTGCCGCGAGCGCGCGATGCGCGACTGCCCGAAGTAGCCGGTGCCGCCGCTGCCACCACCGTCTCCACATCGATTGGATAAGCCGCACGCGGCCCTTCGTAGAGATCGACGCTGCCCCTCTCGGCAAAGCCCGAGGCGATGGCATCGGCGCGCTCGTTTCCCGGCACGCCTGCATGCCCGGGAACGTGGCGCCACTCCACCGTGTCGGTACCGCGCGCTGTCGTGAGCGCGGACAGCTCCTGCCATTGCTCGCGATTGGCCACATCCGATCCCGAAGTCGTCTTCCATCCGCGACGCCTCCACGAGTGAATCCACTCGCTGATACCACGGAGGACGTATGAAGAATCGGCGTAGACCACCACGGGGCCATCGACATCCTGCAACCGTCGTAGTGCCTCGATGGCCGCCGCCAGCTCCATCTGGTTGTTGGTCGCCATCCGACTACCGGCGCCGATCTCTACGACAGAGCCGGAAGGCAATACGATTACCGCTCCCCAGCCGGCCGGACCGGGGTTGCCCTTGGCGGCACCGTCGGTGAATACGACTATCCGGGCTTCCTCGCTCATGTCAGTTTCTGGTCCTTCAGATGCCAATCCGCCGGCGCACGGGAGTTCGCCGAAAACCCACCCGCGCCCGGTCAGCCGTCGTTGTGGGCTGCATTGCGCCCACGATCCTCGCTGATTCCGCGCAACAGCGCCAGACCGGCAACGAAGAACACCAGCGTGGAAACCAGCGCTAGACGATGGTTGCCACCGGTCAGATAGTCGATCAAACCATAGGTGAGCGGGCCGATCACGGCCGACAGCTTGACCGCAACCCCCCACAGCCCGAAGAACTCGGCCGTTCGCGTGCGTGGCGTGAACTGGCCCACCAGCGCGCGTCCTGCCGACTGGCTGGCCCCCATGGTAAAGCCGATCAGGTGACCTACCACCCACATCTCGACCTTGGAAGTCGCAAAGATGGCCAGGCCCGTGGCGGCTATCCAGATCAGCAGCGAGTATCCCAGGGTTCGCACGGAGCCGATGCGGTCTTGTAGGTGGCCGAAGAGAAACGCCCCGGCCGAGGCCGCGATGTTTACAACCAGGATGAGAACGAGCGTCTCCTGGTTGTCGAAGCCCGCCACCTGACGCGCGTACACGGCGGCAAGCACCACCACGGTGTGGACTCCGCAAGTATAGGTCGTGATCGCCGCCAGTAGACGGAAGAGGTCACGGAAACGCCTGGCCTCGGCGAGCGTGTGGCGCAACCTGGTGAACGCCGCCGTCCAGCGCCCTCTCTCGGCTTCGGTCGGGACGGCGCGCTCCTTTAGCCACACAAAGGTCGGGATAGAGGCAACGGCGTAGCTGGCCGCCACGATGAGCATTGCCCCGGATACGAACTCGGAGGCGCCCAACCCCGCGGCTTCCGTAACCCGGTTGTAGGCCAGGCACAGCGCGAGCACGAGAAGGCCACCGATGTAGCCGAGGCTCCATCCGTAGCCGGATATACGCCCCATGTTCTCGACCGTGGCGATCTCCGGAAGAAACGCGGCAATGAGGTCCTCGCCGGTAGCAAACAGAAAGGCCGAGAGCACCAGCAGTACCATGCCCAAGGCCACGTCGCCGGGACCCACGACGGCGAGCAGAGCCGTCGTGAGCACACAACCGACGGTGCTCAACGCCAAGAACCCCTTCTTCGATGCACGCTCATCTGCCAGCGCGCCGAGGAATGGCGCGCTCAGCAGGACAAGTGCGTTGGCGATGCCGACGGCAATCGTCCACAGCAGGGTGGCCGACCCCTCGGCGAATTGGCCCGCCACCACCGAGACGAAGTAGACGTTGAACACGGCCGTCAGTACGACCGTCGTGTAGCCGGAGTTGGCGAAATCGAACATCGCCCACGCAAAGATCTCGCGTGGGCCCGCCTGTTGCCGCGACGGCGCCTTACCCGGCATGGATCATTGAGACAGCCACTTTCGCTCGTGGGACCCTGTTGGCTCGAGGGCCTTCAAAGAGTCGTGGTGGTCGTGGTAGTGGTCGTGGCCACGGCCATTGTGCTCGATGTAGTGCTGCTGCTGGTGCTCGTCGAGCTGCTGCCCGTCGCGATGGGGAGAGTGCTCGTCGTGGTGGGGAGGGCGCTCGGGCACACCAGATCGTCGCGCGCGCCGACCGAGGCCTGCAGAACGATCAGAGCGTCGGTCGTATTGACCGAGCCGGTGTTGTTGACGTCACAGGCCCGTGGATCACAGTCGCCGCCCATGACGGCGGCACGCAAGATCGCAAGCGCATCGGTAACCTTGACCTCGCCGTCGCCGTTCGCGTCTCCGCACAGCACCGGTGGCAGCGTCGTCGTGGTCGTCATCGTCGTTGTCGTCGTTGTGGTCGTTGTCGTCGTACTGGTAGTCGTAGTGGTGGTCGTGCAGCCGGGGATGAAATCGTTCGTGCATGTGTCGGCAGCTTCATCGCAAACGTCGTCCGTGCAGACGAACTCATCGCTGCAATCCGGTGCCGCTCCCACCTGGCAGCCGACATCCAGGACACAACTCTCGGGGCCATCGCAGTACAGACCATTGTCGCAGAACTCGGTGTCGGCTGTGTTCACGCAGACATCCGCTACGCACTCGTCCGTGGTGCAGTCTATGCCGTCGTCGCAGAGGAATTCATTGTCACAACTCTCGGTGTCCAAGTTACAGACGTCGTTCGTGCAGAGGCTACCGTCGTCACAAAGCGCAACGCCGGGATAGCCGGGAGTGTCGTCGATACAACCCTCGAGCTGGCAGTCGGCGCTGCAACCATCGTCATCATCGAGATTGCCGTCGTCGCAAGTCTCTCCCTGGTTGACGACCCCATTGCCACAGACCGGGCATATGACCTGCTGCTGGTCGTAGATGATCGTTGCTTCGGGAGCGACCGTCCCCTCCAAGAGCGGCGGATTGCGCGGATCGCCGTAGCTGAAGTCGTTGCTGCCGGGCCCCGCGTCAGCCTTCACTCTGCTGCCGGCCTTCAGGTGAAGGCTGCGCCCGACACTGAGGTCGTTGCTCCCCAGAAGCGCTCGATTGTTGAGCAAAGCGTTCGGGCCGAACTCCAGCTCACAGGCAGAGAAGTCCAGGCTGACAACGAACCCGTTGGTCGAGAACGTGCCATCTATGACCGCGCGGCCGGCAACTTCGAAATCCACCGGCCCGCCACTGCCGTCGCCGCTGGCCAGCAAGACGACGTCTCCGTCAAAGACGAGGTCGGCGTCGCCGACCAAGTCGAACTCACCGCCATCGAACTCGCCGCCGGTCAGGTCGGCTGAAAAACCCGCTCCAAACACGGCGTCACCGACGCTGTCGAAGCTGATGACGCCACCCTCGCCCTCCAGGCCTTTGCCGTGAACATCTATCTTCCCGTCAAACGTGAGCTCGCCGCCGGCGAACACGTCCACCTCAGCCCCGGTCCCGTCGGGCCCGGCACCGGTACCCTCTATCCGCGTGTGCTCTCCAAAGCGGACATCGCGCTCGGCATCCACCCCGACAAAACCTCCGTAGCCACCCCACCCGTCTGCACCGCTACCGGAAACGTGGAGGACGGTCTGGTTACCGACGGCCAGTCCGGTAACGATCACGTCGCGGCCTGCAGAAAGCTCTATGGCGTCGCCGTCTCCAGCACCGTCGCGCGCGTCGGCACGAATCGTACGGTTGATGAGAATGTCGCGACCGGCAGAAACCGTAACGACGCCGCCGCCGCTATCGCCACCGTCGGCTCTAATCTCCGCGTCCGTACGGACGTCCAACTCCGCGTCCAGGATCACTTCGCCGCCGATCTCGATGGCCCCGCTGTACAAGTCGATGTTATCCTCCACGAACACCGAGCCTTGGGCGGAGTAGATCGTAACGTACCCTCCTACTGAGAAGCGCTTCTTGCCATGAAGATCGATCTTGGCCTGCAGGCGGACGTCGCCGGCAGCGTCGACGGTGAAGTCGGCCTCTATGTCACGACCGACGCCGAGCACCGGGGAGGTAAGCGTGAAGTTCCCGGTTCCCAAGCTGCAGGTGCCCAAGGCGCACTCACTCGTCTCCTTGCACGGCTGTGCCGGTGCGTCCGAGCAACCGCGCCTGGCCTCGATCGTCGCGGTGCCTCCATCCGGGCCGCCGGCAAGGTCTATGCCGTTGCCGCCGACGGTGACCTCACCGGCAAGCAGTGAGGCTCTGTTGGAATCCCAGTCGAGGAGCCCGTTTCCGGTCACGACCACCCCGCGTACGCCGAAGTCGAGCACGGCGCCCGCCTGCAAGACTATGTGATCCTCGATCATGCACGGGTTGTCCGCCGGAGCGCATACGTCGTCGGCTGACGAAACCGGAGTCTGCGCCGCCGCCGGCACTGCCATGAGCAGCAAGGCGGCGGTAAGAGCCGCGGCCAGCGCCGACTTGCCGCGAAGAACGGCGCGAGCCGATTCAGCGAAGGGTTCCAAGTTCGTCGTTGTCATGAATACGCGCATTAGCGGCACGGATGGTGGGGCAGCGAACCAGCCTCTACCGGGTGCGAGCCCCGATAGCCTGGTTCCACCATCCCCTTCCGCCGGTTCCGAACGGAGCATGGGGCCGCCTTGGCGGCCCTATTCCATAGATACTACCGCCGCGGGGACGACCAAACAACGCATGATCGACGGCAGTTCGTCGAAGAACCCCGGACCGGGCCAGGCGCCATCGTGCTCATCAGCCGGCCGCCACAGCGCGAACGGGCCGTTCGTCTCCGTCTCGTAGCCGGCATGCCAGCTCCTCCAGTAAGTCCTCGGTTTCCTCCCAGCCCACGCAGGCATCGGTGATCGACACTCCGTAGGCGAGCTCGGCCCCCCGCGTCCAAGCCTGCTTGCCCGGGAGGAGGTTGCTCTCGACCATGAGGCCCCCCACACGGTCCTCGCCGGCCACGACCGTCTCCACGACATCGCGTGCAACGCCGCTCTGGCGCGCATGGTCCTTGCCCGAGTTGCCGTGAGAACAATCGACCATGATCGGCCGTCGTATACCCTCGCCGGCCACCAGAGCGACCGCGCGGGCAATGTCGCCAGCCCCGTGGTTGGGGCCGCTGGCCCCCCCGCGTAGTACGATGTGGCGGTCGGGGTTACCGCCGGTCTTTACTACCTTGGTAACGCCGTCGTGGCCGATGCCCAGGAAGCTATGAGGGTTGCCGGCCGAGATCATCGCATTGAGCGCGACCTGCAGACCGCCGTCCGTGCCGTTTTTGAACCCGACCGGCATAGATAGGCCGCTGGCCATCTCGCGGTGGGTCTGACTCTCGGTGGTGCGCGCACCAATGGCCGCCCACGAGATCAAATCCCCGACGTACTGTGGCGTTACCGGGTCGAGGAACTCGGTCGCGCACGGTACTCCGAGCTCGTTGATGGCCAAGAGCAGGCCTCTTGCCATCTGCAATCCGCGTCCTATGTCGCAGGAGCCGTCGAGGTCCGGGTCGTTTATGAGTCCCTTCCAGCCCACCGTCGTGCGCGGCTTCTCGAAGTAGGTGCGCATTACGAGGAGAAACCTGTCTGCCACTCGCGGCGCCAGCCCACAGAGTTTCCCCGCGTAATCGAGGGCCGCCTCGGGGTCGTGGATCGAGCATGGCCCCACCACCACGGCCAGGCGGTCGTCGCCACGGCCGTGGATTATGTTGCGCAGCTCGCTACGGGCGCCGGCGACAGTGAGTTCCACCTTGTTCGTCCTCGGCGGATTGCCCTTCATCTCGGCAGGTGTACCTAGCTCGATCATCTCGACTATGTTTCGGTCTTCTATGCGCTCGCCCATCGGGTTTTCTCCTGCAACCGCGCACAAAAAAAGCCCCGGGAGGTTACCCGGGGCTTGAAGATGCGCTGGCCTTGTGTTCGCTCTATCGGCTCACGTAGACCCTCTGCCCCGGTGTGTCACCGGAAAATAAAAGAACCCCAGCCGAT
>PIVZ01000808.1 GCA_003354045.1 bacterium | reverse complement strand
CGATTGGCCGACACTCTGCTGCGACCGTGCCGGTCGGGTTGAAATCGTCCTGATATCGGATGCATTGAGATGCCCCCCGTCCCCGTGATCATCTACGAGTCAGATGACCGCTGCGTGCGACAACCAGTGCCCATGCAACCATCATGACGTCTATCGGCCCGGAACCTTGTTTACGCGTGTCCAGTACCGCCCCATGCTCTCGATTGCCATGCTGAACTCCTCGGCGCCCACCGGTTTCTGGACGTAGCTGTTTGCTCCCAGGCGGTAGCTCTCGCAGACGTCGTTTTCGAGATCGGACGAGGTCAATACCACTATCGGAAGTTGCTTCGTTGCCGGCTCCGCCCGTATACGCTCGAGTACCTCCAAGCCGGTGAGGCGCGGGAGCTTGAGGTCGAGCAGCAAGACCATGGGGAGGCGGCTCACGTCCCTGCCTTCGTGCTCCCCTTTGCCGTGCAGGTAGTCGAGGACGGCCACTCCGTCGGTTACGACGACGATCTCGTCTTTCACGCCGGCCTTCTTGAGTGCGCGTATTGTCAGCAGTTCGTCGTTTCGGTTGTCTTCGGCCAGCAAAATCGTTCGATCGGTCATGGTCACCACCCCCAGATCAAAGAGTGAAATAGAAAACTGCGCCTTCGCCGGGCCTCGCGTCGCACCACACATTGC
Organism: bacterium; assembly: GCA_003354045.1. Taxonomy (GTDB): domain Bacteria; phylum Desulfobacterota; class Binatia; order UBA1149; family CAITLU01; genus PIVZ01. The sequence goes on along the minus strand of PIVZ01000808.1, from coordinate 1,230 downwards.
CACCATGTCGGCTGACGATGCGATGAACCGTGGCCAGACCTATACCCGTCCCAGTGAACTCATCCGGCTTGTGCAGGCGTTCGAACGGCTGGAACAACTTGCCGGCATGAGCCATGTCGAAGCCGGTGCCATTGTCACGCACGAAATAGGCGCGCTGGCCGTCGTGGCTGGTAGTGCCGAACTCTATAAGTGCCCGCTCTACCCGGCTGGTAAACTTCCATGCGTTGCCGATGAGGTTGCTGATTGCGGCGCGCAGGAGCGTCGCATCGCCGGCGCCGACTACGCCTTCCTCGATCGCGAATTCGACATGCCTTTCGGGCGCCTCTCTTTGTAGCTCGCCGGCGATGTCGTTCGCGACTTTGCTCAGGTCTACCTCGTCCAAACGCATTTCCACTCTGGTCACGCGCGACAGCTTCAGCATGTCGGAAACGAGCGCGCCCATGTCCTGGGCAGCGTCCCGGATCCTCTGCAGATAGTCCTTCGCCCGCTCGTCCAGGCTGTCACCGTAGTCTTCTAGCATTACGGCACTCAATCCGTCCATCCCGCGCAACGGCGCGCGCAAGTCGTGAGAAACCGAGTAGTTGAAGGCCTGAAGCTCACGATCGCGCTCCTGGATCTGGTCGAGCATGTCGTTGAACGCCCTTATCAGCAGACCGATTTCGTCTTTGCCGCCGCCGCTGGCTCGCACCGAGTAGTCCTTGTTCATGGATACGTGCCGGGAGGTGCGCGCGAGTCCGAGAATGGGAGCGGAAATGAAACGCTGAAGCCAGGAAGCCATGAGAAAGGCCACCAGTCCGGAAACGAGCAATACCACGGCGACGATGTTTCCGTAGCTTGCCAAACGCTGGAAGAGGGCAGGCTTCTCCGAATGGACGGTGATGGACCCGAGAGTTTGTCCCTCCATGACGATGGGAACGGTCGTGATGATCGCTCCTTCATCAATGGAGACTCCCGCCTGGTGCCTCTGGCGGAGAGGGCAGGCGGGGCGCACCTTGTCGCGACGGTAGCTGGCGAAGCGCTGGCCGTCGGTTTCGTAGATGCAGCCGGAGATGATCGTCTCCTCGGCGGCCAGGGCCAGCAACGTCGTCGCGGCCGAAGAGTTGTCCCTGAAGCTGAGCGCCGCGGTGCTGTTCTCGGCGATCACCTTGGCTACCGCCACCAGCTTGTTGACGGTCGCCTTTTGGTCGACGTCGAGCTCGTAGATGAGGAATCCCGAGAAGGCCAAGAGCA
>PIVZ01000807.1 GCA_003354045.1 bacterium | reverse complement strand
TCATCGCCGCTGCTGGCTACCGTTGCTCGGTCGGTCGAAGAGGATAGCCGTAGCGCATCAGAAGCGGCCAGGTGAGCCAGGTCACCAGTCGCTTATCGGCGGTAGGCATCGCCGTTTGCCACTCGTCGTCGATTCGGATGGGGATCTCGCCGACCTCAAAGCGCACCGGATTGCCGGACTGCGTGTGACTTTCTCCCAGGCGCACGGTGCTTTCATCTACGAACGGCAGCTCCGGCTCGCCGGCATCGATCCAGCGCACGAGATCGCCCACGAACTCGCGCGGCCGCTCGGCGAAATCCTCGTAACGGGCAAGCTTGTACTTGTGGCAACGCCCGCGGATGAGCGCGCAGGCCAGATTGCGGTAGATCCACTGAGAGGCCGTTGCCGCCGCCGACTGCCGCTTGAGAAACGCCTCCCCGGTTACGACTTCGGGCTTGCGCTTGGTCTTCGTCCACGAGAACGCCGCCGCCCGGCTGTCGCGCACGAGGTGGAGCACGTAAAGCTCGAGCCCCGGAACCTCGGCCAGCACCAGCGCGTGAGCCGCAAACTTCGACGAATTGACCAGAACGCCGGCGCCGCTGACCTCGGCAGTCGCAAAATGCAGTCGGCCGACCAGGTCTGCGTACCGACGCAACTCCCTGTCAGCCGCAGCGGAACTCGACCGGGCCAGCAACGAAGGAAGGCTCCTGGTGCGGTCGATACGTTCGCTCACCTCGAACGCCCACGTCGCGTTGATGGGTTCCGCAGCGCGCCCTGCCGCGCCGGGCGCGTCGGCCTGCACCGGATCGACCGGCTCCGCGGCGCGCCCTAGTGCGCCGAGCCCGTCGGCCTGCACCGGATCGCTTGGCCCCGCGGTTTGCTGTTCGTCGCCGTGCTCTGCCGCCTGCACCGGATCGCCCGGCTCCGCGGTTTGCTCGCGATCGCCGTGCCCTGCTGCCTGCACCGGATCGCCCGGCTCGCGGCCACCGAAGGCTCTCTCCTGGACTTCGGTCCAGAAGCTGCACTCGCGAAACGGCTTGCCGCAGTTGCACAGCTCGTTGGCGAGCATCCCCTTCTGCCAGACGAACTTGAACTCTCCCATCGAGAAGAACCCATCGAGCTCGCCCATGATCCGATCGAGCAAAGTCCCGCCATTGCGCCCAAGCCCGGCGATATAGAGGACCTTCAGCTTTTTTGGTTTCTCGTTCACGCGACACTGGCCCACGTATCACTGCTTCGGCAATGAGGCACCTGCCTCCGGTGCCCTCTCTCCGCTCACACTCTCGTCGGATTTACACCACTCGGTGGGACTCTACCCAGACGGCCCCCGTAATCGCGGTGCCGTAGTTGCCGAGGTCGGCTCGTTCGCCATCTCCATGGAGTCGCCCTGCGAGGGGTATGACAGAGATGTAATAGAGTCTCAAAATATCTTGCCAAGCAAGGGGCTTCGTGATATCTTCGCCCCTAATGCAGAAGATGGATCCGAGCGCGAATCCGCCATGAACGAGAGTCTAAAGATCGCTGACGAAAGCTCCGTTGTCACTCCATTGGTGCCCACCAGCAGAGAAGCGCCAGCGCTTTTCACCGGGGTTGACGGGACTGCTCAGAGTGCGGCGGCTGCGGCGAGCGCGGGGCTGCAGAGTGAGAGGGACGGAGCGGACACGGGATTGCAGAGCGCGGGGGCTGCGGCGAGCGCGGGACCGCAGAGTGCGGGGGATGCGGCGAGCGCGGGACCGCAGAGTGCGCGGGACGGAGTGGACCAGGCGCTGGCAGAGTTCTCGGAGATCGTTCCTCCCGACGTCCTCGAGGTGCAACCGCTGCACGTGTCGCGCTACCTGGTTCACGAGGAGGCGGCGCCCTTCATCGACGACTACTTGCGAAGGCTTGCCAGCCAGGAGGGCCAGTGCCGGCGGACGT
>PIVZ01000806.1 GCA_003354045.1 bacterium | reverse complement strand
ATCACGGTGGCTCCCGCGCAGACGCTTACCGACAAGGAGTACCAGATAATGCGCGACGCCGCGCTCGCGATCATACGCGAGATCGGCGTGGACACCGGCGGCTCGAATATCCAGTTCGGCGTCCACCCGGATGACGGGCGCCTGGTGGTGATCGAGATGAACCCGCGCGTGTCGCGCAGCTCGGCGCTGGCCTCCAAGGCCACCGGCTTCCCGATCGCGAAGATGGCGGCCAAGCTTGCGGTCGGTCTCACCCTCGACGAGATTCCCAACGACATCACCCGCGAGACGCCGGCCTCCTTCGAGCCGACCATCGACTACGTGGTAACCAAGATACCGCGCTTCACCTTCGAGAAGTTCAAAGGTGCGGAAGACCGTCTGACCTCGCAGATGCGGTCGGTGGGCGAGGCCATGGCCATCGGCCGCACCTTCAAGGAAAGCCTGCAGAAGGCGCTACGCTCGCTCGAGATCGGCCACCATGGCTTCGAGAGTCCTGCCGTCGTGGAAGAGCTCGACGCGAAGCTGGCCACGCCCAACTCCGAGCGTCTTCTTTACCTCGGCGAGGCGTTCAGACGCGGCTATACAGTCGAGCGCATCTTCGAGCTGACCAGCATAGATCCTTGGTTTCTCACTAACATAGAGCAAATAATTGAGGTCGAGCGTGAGATCGAGGCTACCGCCGTCGCCGGTTTGGCCGCCAGCGCTGGCGGCAACGGCGCTGGCGGCGACCTGCTCAGGCGCGCCAAGGAATACGGCTTCTCGGACCGCCGTCTGGCAACGCTGCTCGGCACGGACGAGAAGAGCGTGCGCGAGCTTCGTTGGCAGGCCGGTGTCGAGCCGGTCTACAAGACGGTGGACACCTGCGGCGCCGAGTTCGAGGCCTACACGCCCTATCTGTACTCGACCTACGAGGAGGAAGAGGAGTCGCCCCCTTCCGACCGCAAGAAGATCGCCATCCTCGGCGGCGGCCCCAACCGCATCGGGCAGGGGATCGAGTTCGACTATTGCTGCGTGCACGCCTCGTTCGCACTGAAGGAAGCCGGCTTCGAGACCCTGATGATCAACTGCAACCCCGAGACGGTCTCCACGGACTACGACACCTCCGATCGCCTCTACTTCGAGCCTCTGACCCTGGAGGACGTGCTGGCGATAGTGCGCCGCGAGAAGCCTGACGGGGTCATAGTCCAGTTCGGCGGGCAGACGCCGCTCAAGCTGGCAAAGCCGCTCGAGGCGGAGGGCGTGCCGATCATAGGAACATCTCCCGATGCGATCGATCGTGCGGAGGATCGAGAACGGTTCATCGAAGTTCTCGACAAGCTCTCCCTGCGCCAACCGCCGGGCGGTACCGCGCGCAGCGTTGCCGAGGCCGAAGCGGTGGTTGCCGAGATCGGTCTACCGGTGCTCGTGCGGCCCTCCTACGTGCTTGGCGGCCGCGCCATGGAGATCGTTCACGAGCAGGAGCGCGTGCGCAGTTACATGGAAGCCGCCCTGGAGAGTTCGCCCGAGCACCCGGTACTGATCGACAAGTTTCTCGATCGCGCCATCGAAGTCGACGTGGACGCGATCTCGGACGGAGAACGCGTCGTCATCGGTGGGATCATGGAGCACATAGAGCAAGCCGGCGTACACTCGGGAGACAGTGCTTGCTCGATCCCGGCGTGGTCGCTCAGCGAGACAGTGCAAGGCGAGATTCGCCGACAGACGGTCGCGCTTGCCGAGGAGCTGCGCGTGTGCGGCCTGATGAACATACAGTTCGCCGTGGTCGGCGAGGAAATCTACGTGCTGGAGGTAAACCCGCGCGCCTCTCGCACGGTGCCCTTCGTGTCGAAGGCCACCGGCGTGCCGCTGGCCAAGCTCGCCGCGCGTGTCATGGCCGGCGAGAAGCTCGCAGAGCTCGCATT
>PIVZ01000805.1 GCA_003354045.1 bacterium | reverse complement strand
CTGGTCGCTGAACGGCTTGCGCGGGCTCTCGGTGCCGATGATGGTAAGAATTTTTTGCTTGACGGTTTCCGAGGATATGTCGCTGCCGTCGGTTCCCCTGAGGCTGCTCGTGAAAAAATACTTCAGCTCGAACAGGCCCTGGGGAGTATGCACGTACTTACTGGAGGTGGCGCGGCTGACTGTGGACTCGTGCATGCCGATGTCGTAGGCGACGTCCTTGAGCACCATCGGCTTGAGACTCTCCACGCCGTTTACGAAGAAATCGTACTGAAAGCGCAATATGCTCTCGGTCACCTTCCTGAGCGTTCGCTGGCGCTGCTCGATCGAGCGGATCAGCCACACGGCCGCGCGCACCTTGTCGGAAAGATAAGTCTTGGCACCGGCCTCGGGCACGCCACCCTTGAGCATGTCCTTGTAGTAATGGCTGACCTGCAGGTTGGGCAGGCCGTCGTCGTTCAGTACCACCTCGAAGTTATCGCCGATGCGCACGATGTAGACATCGGGGGCAATGTAGCGCGGATCACCGCCGTTCATGGTGCTGCCCGGCTTGGGGTCGAGGGAACGTATGATGCGGTGGGCCTCGATGATCTCCTCGACGTCGGCCGAGAGCGTCTTGGCGATCTTGTCGTAGCGCTGCGATTCGAGATCTTTGAGGTGCGCATCGACCGTGAGCACGACGTAATCGTCGGGCTCGTAGCCGAGCAGGCGCAGTTGGACGAGCAGGCAGTCGCGCAAGTCGATCGAGCCGCAACCGGGGGGCTCGAGCTCCTGGACGATCTCGCGGGCCTCATGGGCGTCTTCGAGCGTGCAGCTGGCGATGAAGGCGATATCCTCCGGCGCGCAGGCCAGATAACCGTCCTCGTCGAGGTCGTGGACGATGAGGGTGGCAATCCGCCTCTCGTCCTCGCTCATCATCAGCAGACCGAGCTGGTCGATGAGAGCCGCGGTGAGCCCCCCGTCGGGAGCCTGGGCGTTCTCGAACAGGCGCGCGCGGCTGTCGTCACGGTCCGAGCCGGCACCGACCGCGCCGTGAAAGTCGGAGCCCGAGCGCTCGAGGTACTCCTGCCAGTCGATCTGTGTGAGGTCGCCGCCGTCTTTCTCGTGGGTGGCCGTTTCCACCTCGGCCGGCTCGGCCTCCGTTTTCTCGGGATCCGCGGTTCGCGACTCTGTCGCCGCCGTCTCCGACGGGCTGCCCTCGACCTCCTCGAGGACCGGGTTCTGGCAAAGCTCGTCGGCGACCATGGTCTCGAGCTCGGGGCGGGCGAGCTGAAGAATCTTGATCGCCATCCTGAGCTGAGGAGTCATCCTCAACTGCAGCGTCTGTTTGAGTACGAGCCTCTGTTCCAGTGCCATGGACATGAATGTCGCTCACCCGAAGCCGCAGCGGCGGCTAGAGGCTGAATTTCTCCCCCAGGTATATCTCCCTGGCTTTCTTGCTTGACGCAATATACTCGGGCGGCCCCTCCTCCAGGATCCGGCCCTCGTTAAGAATATACGCACGGTCGCATATTCCCAGCGTATCGCGGACGTTATGATCGGTAATCAGCACGCCGATCCCCCCCTCCTTGAGCTGGGATATGATGCCCTGGATGTCGATTACGGCGATCGGGTCGATGCCCGCGAAAGGCTCGTCCAGCAGCATGAATTTCGGCGATATCACTAACGCACGGGCGATTTCGACGCGGCGCCGCTCACCCCCCGAAAGGGAGGCCGCCAGGGTCTTTCTGACGTCAGTGACACCGAGTTTTTCGAGCAGGATATCGAGCCGCGTCCTGCGCTCCTGGCGACTCAGGGGCAGGGTCTCGAGGATCGCCATCAGGTTCTCCTCGACCGTGAGAGTTCTGAATACCGATGCTTCCTGAGGGAAGTAGCCGATGCCGGCACGCGCCCTCTCGTATA
>PIVZ01000804.1 GCA_003354045.1 bacterium | reverse complement strand
CCCGGTCGTGATGCTGTCGGACATCGAGAGCATCGTGGCGATCTACTTCGGGCCTACGCCGGCTGATCTGCACACGTCGCGCAAGAGCCGCACGATTGCCCTCGCTCGCGGGATCGCGATGTACCTCGCCCGCAAGCACACGGACATGAGCTTCCCCGAGATCGGGCGGCACATGGGCAATAAGAACCACTCGACGGTGATTCTGGCGAGTCGTCGGATTTCGAAGAAGTTGCAGGAGAACGAGATGGCCCGGTGGCTCACGCCGGCCGGCCAGAAGGAGTTGAACCTCGCTGTGATCGTCAGCGAGATCGAGGAACAGTTCGGCGCGGGTCGAGGCCAAACGTCGGCACACGAGGTGCCGTCGGTCTCGCAGCCGCAGCCGATCAGCACCGCTTAGTGAGTGGCGGTTTTGCCGCCGAAGTCACTAGCGACGAAAAAGGGCGGACGCCCACGGACGGCGTTCGCCCTTCGTCATGCGCGGTATTGCCGAGCCCCCTTGCGGGACGCATCGAACTCGGGACTCGCCTGGCGCGAGGATTTCAGTTATCGAGCTCCATGCTGGCCACCTCAGGTCGCGTGGCTCTCGGGGTAGACCGTCTCCAGGCTGACGCGAACGCAATACGCCACGGCGCCGACGCGTTCGACCTCGTGGATGTCGCCGTAGAGCGCCCAGGCCGCCTCTTTTCCCAGATTCTCCCAGAACGCGCGCGCGAGCCGTGAGTACTCCTCGTGGTCGATCTTCTCCGCACCCACGGCGAGCTGCTCGCATCGTACTATTCGACAGATGCGCTCATCGTCGCAGCACTGCTCGAGGACGTCCACGAGCCCCGCAAACCGTCGGAAATCAACCTTTGCGCACTCGGCTTCCGACTCGTCCTGGGCAATCAACGCCGCAAGCGCACCAGCCTCATTCATCAACGTGGCGACCGTCAGACTGCTGCAGCTCTTGAGCTCGAAATCCGGGTAATCTGCGATGACCCGATCTGCCGTGTCGCGATCGAGCTTGGCGACCGACTCGCGAATGTGCCTCATTTCGCCGGCAAAGTGGCGGTTGCCCGTGACGGCCTGAGTCATATAGGCGTACTGCACTCGTGCGAGCAACCCAGCCAAGTCTTGCTCGCCCAGTAGCACCAAAGCCGCACGCACGGCGGCGGCGCCAAGCAGGACGAGATTACCATGTGTTCTGTAGCGATCGATCTCCGCTCCGAATTCGCGGGCCGGCTCGAGTGATTGCCGACTCAAGCCCGATTCGTGGAGTAGGTCCAACGTGATCCGCTCGTCTTCGTCGAGCTCGCTTCTGCCAGGCAGTCTCGACATGCTCCGCCCTTCGAGGATCGTCAGATTCACCACGATCCGGGCGACGGTGAGCGCTCGAAGCCCGACTTCAAGGCGGAGGGCGCTGTCCTGCTCGTCATGTAATAGCTGTGTGTTCAGCTCCTGGTATCCAGCGAGGGCGGCCTCGACCTCGCCAAGGAGGATCGTTCGTGCGTCCATCAGTGCCCCGTTCATCTTGATAGCTCTTAACGCAACCAGGACAGTCTTCCGGTCGCGCGCGAGGCCTCGTGCCTCGAGTACTCTACGTAACGAGTTTGCACTCAACTTCCCGTTCTTGAATAGCAATTCCTCAGCAACCTCGAAGAGTGGTCTCCGTAGGAGAAGCGAAATGACGCCTTTGATCGTGTCCTTCTGGTGCTGGGTCAACTTCCTCACCCGTTTTGTACCCGGGGCGGAACTACGCGACCAGATCTTCTCCCACGTCGTGTGATCCCTGGTATTCACCAGAGAACACGGCACACTCTTGATCCCTCGTCCATCGCTTGCGGCACGTCGGTCCTCGAGGTACTTGTCACCGGTGGCCTCGATGGAAAGCCCCTAGTCGCCCAAGGTGACGGTGATGCTGAA
>PIVZ01000803.1 GCA_003354045.1 bacterium | reverse complement strand
CAGTAACGTCACCGACGAGATCCTCAAGTATGACGGGACGACGGGTGCCTTCCTTGGGCAATTCATCGATCTTGCTGCGCACGGGTACTCTTCACCCAGCGAGATGAAACGTGGCCCTGACGGCAATCTCTACATCTACGTCGATGGGAGTGACGACATCGTGCGCTTCGATGCCATCACGGGGGCTTTTGTAGACGAGTTCCTGGACGATGTGTTCACCAACGGCATCATGGCCGGTGGCCTGGTGAGCGGACTGACCATAGACGCCGCCGGCGATGTCTATTTGGGCTCGATCTCCGGCGGTGACGTCAGGAAGTTCGACCCCGCCACCAGCGCCGAGGTGGTCGGGTTCACACCCATCGAAAGCGCGAACATCAGCGGTGGCGTCTTTGCCATAGGGCTCGCGATCGGGCCGAGCGGCGATCTTTTCATGTTGAACGACGTCAGCGGCACGAACCGCAGTGATCGGTTCAATTCTACCACCGGGGCAACGATCGGGCTCGGCTTCGCCTCTAACTACGAGAACTCCAACCGCGGCGATCTCGTCTACGGTGGGACCAACAGCCACTTCTACGGCATCGTGTCGCTGGGATCGAAGATCCGCGCGCATGATCAGACCGGGGCCGACGTCGGCCTCGTCGTCTCGCGCACCGCGGGCGCCGGTCTCAGAGCGATGGCCTTCGGGACAGACGGCAACCTCTACATCTCCGAGGGCAACACGGATACCGTCCTCAAGTACGACGTGACTTCCAACACGACCACCACTTTTGTAAGCGCGGCGGCCGGCGGCCTCAACGGGCCTCACGGTCTCGTGTTCTTCCCGGCGGAATACTGCGGCGACGGCACCGTCAACGACGCGCCCAACGAGCAGTGCGACGACGGCAACGTGCTTGACGGCGACGGCTGCTCGTCCGGCTGTCAGAACGAGCCGGCCGGAGTTCTGGTGCAATACGACTTCGACGAATTAGATGAGCCACTGAACGACTTCACCGTCACCATCCCGCCCTCGTACCTGAGGAGCTCCGTCGTCTCTGCCACGCATCTGGCGCCCAAGGAGGGCAGGGGCGTGAACCCGGGTGCCCACCTGACCAACACGTTCACGGGATTGATCGGCAACGGGTCGGGTCTCGAGTACGCGATGGCTCAGGGGATCGTCCCGCCTGGCTTCAGCGTGCCCACGTCGGATTTCAACTACTATGGGTTCTCGGTCACGGCGGTCACGGCACCGCAGACGATCACTTCTATAAAGGTGAGACTCGGACACAACGACATACCCAACACTACGTCGCATGCGGGTCTCATCCAGTACCGCAATGCGACGACGTCGGCAGTCGTCGGGTCCGACAGCTTCACGATTCCTTTCGGCATTCCGGCCGGCAACAAGCCGCTCATCACGATCACCCCGAACCCGCCGGTGGCGATCGGACCCGAGGGGCTCGAGTTCAGGATTCGCTTCAACCAATCCATAACCGGCGTAAACTCGTTCACGACGCAGCTTCGTATCGACGATGTCGAGGTCAGCGGAGAGGACTCCGAGAACCCGATTACCGCGACTTGCTCCGGACAGCCCGGTACCTGCGACAAGGACATCACGCCCAACCCGACGAGCATCAACCTGGGTGAGACAGTCCATTGGGATTTCCCCGACGGTAGCTGCGGGGTGACGCCGTGCACGGGTACCTGCACCATAACGGCACCGGCCAACCTGCCGGGGTTCGCGGGCTTCGGTCCGGTAGCCGTCACGGTCCCCGGTTTCACCGTGCCCACGCCGCCGTTCACCCAGCCGGGCAGCTATTCCTACACCATGTCGTGCTCACCAGAGACGGAGTTCGTGCTCACCGTCGAGCCTGGTCCGCCGCTGCCCCTTGATCACTTCACCGTCTACAAGGTCAAGGGCTCCGCG